>JADQBU010000427.1 GCA_016278435.1 Halanaerobiales bacterium | reverse complement strand
AGTAGTCATGCTGTTTGCCTTATTCAGTGGGACAGTAATGGCCGAGGAATTAAATGTTCTTTACATGGCACAGGCAGGTTATCAACCAGATGAAGTAAGACAGATGGCTGATGTTTTCGAGGAAATTGTCGGTGAAGAGGTAAATATTACTTTTGTTAAGTATGATGAAATGCACGATAAGATTGTAACCTCTGCTGCTGTTCCCAAGGGGACTTATGATGTAGTACTGGAAGATCTGATCTGGACAGCTGAATTTGGAGAATATGGTTTTGTAGAGCCGATAGATAATAGAGTAAATGAAACAATTCTGAATGACATACCCGAGGCAATTCTGGATGCTTTCCGTTATAATGGCAAACTTTGGGCCATGCCCTATTTAGCTAATTTCCAGTTATTTTTCTATAATCAGGATATGATCGAAAAAGCTGGTTTCTCCGGTCCCCCGCAGACACTGGAAGAAATGGTAAAACAGATGAAAGCTATGAAAGAGAAAGGTATTGCAGATTATCCCTGGGTTGATTCCTGGAACCAGAAAGAAGGTCTGGTCTGTGAATATGTCTGGCTGACCGGTGCTTTTGGTGGAGATACCTTTGATGAAAATGGTAAACCTATCTTTAATGAAGGTGCTGGACTTGAAGCTCTTAAATTCATGAAAATGCTGCTTGATGAAGGTCTGGCCAATCCGCAGTCACTTACCTCAAACGAAACCATGGCCAAGGACGTATTTATCAATGGCGATGCTGCTTTTACTACTAACTGGACTTTCCAGTATGGAGCTATGAAAGACCCGGAGCAGTCAAATGTTGTTGATTCCGGTAAGATGGGTTTGATTCCGGTGGCTGAAGATGTACTGGGCAAATATCAGTATAATACTTCCTCTGTATCAGGTTTCCAGGGTGCAGCTATCATGGCCAATAGTGATAATAAAGACCTGGCCTGGAAATATATCCGCTTTATAACCAGTCCAGTTGTTCAAAGAGGTTATTTAGTTGAAATGCCGGTCTGGAAATCTGTTCAGAATAGTGCTTATGCTCAAAATAATTTCCCGACCATAAAAATTAAAGCCAAGGAAATCGCCAGTGTCCACCACCGTCCACGGGTTCCTAATTATCCGGAAGTATCTTCTATCCTCCAGAGATATATCCATCAGACTCTGGAAGGCAAATATACTCCTGAAGAAGCCCTGGATGCTGCTGTAAAAGAAATAAATAACCTGTAATTTAATGTAAATCAGTTATCCCGGCTCAGGGGGGGATTTATCCCCCCTGACTTTATTATGTTTTTAAATTATCCAGATTGGAAGGAGGTATTTAATAATGAAAAAGTTAATTAAAAAAAGGAAAGAAGGATTATTTGCCTATACACTCCTGAGCCCCAGCCTCATTATTTTGCTTTCTGTTATAGTTATACCGATCTTATTTACACTTTATATGAGCTTAAATGAAGTAAGGGTGATGGGAGGTTCCATAAGTTATAATTTCCGGGGTCTTAAAAATTACAATTATTTTTTGAATAATCCCCTGTTCTGGAAATCTTTACGAATCACAGCCTATTTTACCTTTGCTTCTTTAGCCCTGGAATTAGTCCTGGGTTTTTTCATTGCAACAATACTTAATAAAGACTTTTTCGGTCGTAACATTGTTCGTTCTTTGATATTAATTCCCTGGGCAATTCCTACAGTTGTTAATGCCCGGATCTGGCAGTGGATTTATAATGCTAATGACTTTGGAGCCTTAAATAGAATTTTGAAAACCTTTCATATTATAAAAGATAATGTTGTCTGGCTGCGGGAAGTAGTTCCTTTTACAGGTGTTCATTTCTTGCATCAGTTTGCTGAATGGCTTGGTGTTTCCCGGGCCCTGAATATGATTATCATTGGTGATACCTGGAAAGTTACCCCGCTGGTGGCCCTCCTGCTACTGGCAGGAATGCAGACCATTCCGGAATCTTTCTATGAGGCTGCTGAAGTCGATGGTGCCAACTGGTGGCAGAAGATAAGATATATTACTCTACCCCGTTTAAAACCGGTTCTGCTCGTAATCTTTGTTCTGAGGACAATGGAGTTGTTCCGGGTATTTGATATTCTATACATTATTATGTCTTATCAAATTAAGGTTCTGGCGATTTTAACCTATGAAAACGGTTTTGCTTTCCTCAAGTTTGGGCGGGCAGCAGCCCTCTCATTTATAATCGGAGCAATCATCATGACACTTGCTTTTATCTACATGAAATTTCTCTATGTAGAAGAGGGGGATGAATAGACATGGGAAAATCTAAAGGAATAAAAAGGGTGTTTCTATATATAGGGGTTACCGTGATAGTCCTCTGGACACTGGCACCACTTGCCTGGCTGGTAATTTCCAGTATTAGCCCCCATAGAGAGCTGATGGATGTTTCCAGCTGGTTACCCCAACATCCAACTCTGAAGAATTATCTGAATTTCTTTAATCTCAAAACACAGACCGGGAGAAGTTTTCTTTCATCTTTAAGGAACAGTTTGATATTTGCCAGTTCTGTGACTGTTATCTGTCTGGTGGCAAGTACCCTTGCAGCCTATGCCCTGGCCCGGCTTGATTTCCGGGGCAAGAAAGCTCTTGTTATGAGTATGCTGTCCACCAGGATGCTGCCGACAGTTGCTTTGATTATCCCTTTCTTTGTTTTAATTGTATATTACCTTGGTTCAATTGTTCAGTTATATGATACAAGAATAAATCTAATTATCCTGTATACATCATTTATCCTCGGTTTTGATATCTGGATTATGAGGGGTTATCTGATTTCGATTCCCAAAGAGCTGGAGGAAGCCGGTTTAATTGATGGTTTAAATCACTGGGGTGTTATGTGGAAGATAATTCTACCACTTTCTGCTCCGGGTCTGGTGGCTACCGGCATTTTTTCTTTCCTGCTGGCCTGGAATGAGTTTTTGCTGGCTTTAATCTTTACCAGGAGTAATCAGGCCATTACACTGCCGTTATTTATCCAGCAACTGGGTAGCCAGTATACTACTGCCTATGAACAGGTATCAACTGCTGGAGTCATGGCAGCAATTCCACCTATAATACTGGCCTTGATGTTCCAGAAGTTTATCATCAGGGGGTTAACTGCCGGCGGTGTCAAAGGATAATCTTTTATATTATTTTCTCATTCATTGAGGTTTGTTGATTCGTCTATACTCAATTCATAAGAAAAATTGGGTTCATAAACCATGGGTCTCACTAAACTTTCTTCTAAATTACGCATGGATAGTTTAGCATCAGGCCATCGAGGCCAAGTCCTGACCCGGGATTAACTCGCTTCGTCCATGCGACACAAGTCGATTCGTAAGTA
>JADQBU010000210.1 GCA_016278435.1 Halanaerobiales bacterium | reverse complement strand
ATTCTCTTCAGCTACATTTTCAGCAGTGGTCAGCATCCCTTTCCCTGTTGAAGGGTCACACTGCATATTGTCCAGGTTCCAGTTCTCGGAGATGACCTCTCCCCCGGGTCCTTTGGGATTGGGCCAGACTGTATGGGGACCATTGGAACAGCGGTCTACTAACATACAGTAGGCTGTCTCCAGGTTGCCTGAATCGACTGCCAGACTGGCATTATAGATGGAACTGGTGGCAGTGGCACAGGCATGCATTATTGTCTGTCCGGGTACACTGATACCCATCTCATCGGCAGCAAAGGAGGCACCGAAGAAAAAGCTCTTCTGGCCTACGGTAATCCCCAGATACATGTATTCAATCATTTCTTTGTCAAAGTCCTTTTCTTCAAACCAGCGTTTACTGGTCTGCCCTCCCAGAACTACCGAATTATCATGCTGCAGGCTCCCCTGCCATTTGCAGAAAGGTGTAGAGTAATATCCCCCGTAAGGAATGTAAGCATTCTTGAACATATCAGTTTTCTCTCCTTTAAATAATAATTATTTAAAACGATTTTCAACCAAGAAGTAAAAAAGATAGTTTGAGGATTTTTACTTCCCTTGAAATTCTACTCTTTTCCCGATATTAGATAAGCCCAGCAGGGCATCATCTGTTTTCATTATCTCTGCATTGTGAGCTAACTCAATCTCCATCGCTTCATCGATAGAAACCTCTTTCTGTTCATCGATTATTTGATTGGCCAGTTTCAGGGCAACCGGAGCTTTGTATGACAGAATTTTGACCATCTTTTCTGCAAAGTTTTTATCTACTCCCTCAGGAATCTCGCCATTGATTAATTTTACTGCGTTCTCTTTGCTAAATGCTTTTTTTATCTTATCATATTTTTCCGGCAGTTCCCTGTCAGCATATTTATCCGGTATCCCGTCTGCAACAATTTCTTTTATGGCCTTATCTGCCTCAGTAATATCAACTAATTTTGTAACAAGGCCGAGCTCATTTGCAGCCTCTGCTGTTATTGTTTTGCCTGTAAAGACAAAGTATTTTGCCAGCTCAGGACCCAGGTGGCGTTCCAGTCTGATCATAGCACCATTTCCCGGGAAGATACCGATACCTGTTTCAGGAAACCCGAAACTGGCTTCAGGTGTAGCTATAATTGCCTGGCAGGCCAGAGCAAGTTCACTTCCACCTCCGAGGGATAAACCGTCTACTACGGCAATAGTAAGTTTAGATGAGGTTTCCAGACTCCTCAAGAAGTCAAGACTCATCTTTGTAAATTCAACTGTTTTATCAAAATCTTTATTTTTGATATTTTTGATAAAGTATTTAATATCTGCTCCGGCTATAAATTCTTTTCCAGTGCTTTTTATTACTACTGCCTTGACATCATCATCTTTTTCCGCTTTATCGAATTCTGCAATTAACTGGTCAAATATAACATCATTTAGAGCATTCATTGCTTCCGGACGGTTAATCGTGATAGTTGCGATTTCTTCTTCAATTTCAGAGTCCACAAAATTAAATTTAAAGGGTTCTTTTGACTTATAATGTTTCTTTAAAGTTTCAGGTATATCAAAATCCTTACCTGGATAGCGTTCTTTTACTTTTTTCACATATTCATAAGCCTTATCTATTCCAACCTTATTTATTAACTCAAAGGGTCCCTGTCTCCAGCGCAGTCCGACTTTAGCCCCTCTATCGATCTGCTCAACAGTGGCAATACCTTCATCAATCATTGTACAGACTACTCCAAATACTGCTCCAAATATCAATTCCTGTACCTCTTCTATCTTGTCTTCTTCTACTTCGCCCTCAAGATTCCAGGGTTTTCCTTTTTCAGCCTGCTTTACTAAAATTTCCGGCGGGATATAGAAGTTGCCGCGGGCCTCGACAAGAGCCAGCGGAGCATCAGCCGAAACCTGAAGTCCTGAAACATTGATTAATTCAAAAGGTCCCATACCGATTCCCAGTGCCTCTTTAGCTGCCTTTTCTATGGTCGGTATACTGGCAACCCCTTCTTCTAAAGCTCGAATAGACTGTATGTAGTAAGGAATAAAGAATCTATTTACAACAAAACCGGGAGTATCTTCCAGAACAATTATCGTCTTACCGTGGAGTTTACCGATAAACTTTGCCTTTTCAACCGTTTCTTCACTGGTTCCTTCATGTGTGATTATTTCCAGTAAACGGTTTTTTGCAGGGTGGAAAAAGTAGTGCATCCCGATAAATCTATCTCCCCTGTCAGTACTCTCTGCCATTTCTGCAACGGATAAACTTGATGTATTGGATGCAAGTATGGTTTTAGGATCACAGACTTCATCCAGTTTGCGGAAAATTTTACCCTTTAATTTTAGATCCTCAAAGACTGCTTCCACTACCAGGTCCATATCTTTAAGGTCATCATATGATGTTGTGGTTTTTATCCTATCCAGGGTAGCATCTGCTTTTTCCTGGGGAAATACACCGCGTTCTACCCCCTGGGTCAACATATCTTTGATACCCTTAACTCCTTTTGCCAGGTTCTCTTCACTTATGTCTAAAAGGGTAACCTCCAGGCCTTCCTGTGCCATCTTCTGGGCAATGCCAGATCCCATCGTACCGGCTCCAACAACACCAGCCTTATAAGTTTTTGCCATCTTTTTTGCCTCCTTAAAAAAATAATTATTTAATATATTGATCTAACTTACCCCAGTTTTTTGCAAATAAATCTTTCTTCATCTCTTTTAAGTCATCAGATATTAGAGGTTTAAAGTCCATCATAGATAATACATCCCTTTCCAGATTTATACCGGGAGCAATTTCTTTTAAGAGTAATTTTCCATCTTCCAGTACAAAAACTGCCCGTTCAGTTATATAATAAACGGGTTGGCCTATAGAAGAAGCATACTTACCACTGAAAGTAATCTGTTCAACTCTATCAATAAACTTCTTCCTTTTGCCTTCTTTAGTAATTTCTACTTTACCATCTTTAATATTAATCTCAGCCCCAACGGCAAATGTACCGCAGAAGACTACCTTTTTAGAACTCTGAGTAATGTTGATAAAACCACCAGGACCGATCAGTCTACCACCAAATTTACTTACATTTACATTACCTGTTTTATCGGTCTGGGCTAACCCCAGAAATGTAATGTCGATCCCCCCACCATCATAGTAATCGAACATTGCTCCGTGATCAATCATAGCCTCAGGATTATAGGAATGTCCGAAATTGGGCGGGCTGGCCGGCACACCACCAAACTGACCTGATTCAGCACTCAGAGTTATTTTATCAGAACAATTTTCTTCAGCAGCAACAGCAGCTACCTTGGCCGGCATCCCATAACCGAGATTGACCATCATTCCTGC
>JADQBU010000141.1 GCA_016278435.1 Halanaerobiales bacterium | reverse complement strand
GCTCTTCCGATCTCCGCCTGAGATTCAAAAAGCTATTAATGAAGCTTTAGAGGAAGCAAAAGCATTTGACCTGGAACTGAGAACAAAATTTCAGACCAAAGCGATTAATCAGCTGCTAGAAGCTGGTTCAGTATACTACCAGCCTCCTGCAGATGTAGTTGAACAGATGAGAGTTCTTGGGGCAACTTCTGCCTATCGGTCCTGGATAAAAGATTGTGTTGATGCTGGTATATCCAGAGAACTGGCTGAAAAAGTTCTTAACCGTTATATTGAATTAAACAAACAGTATGATAAAGAATCCAACTGGAAGAGTATAGCCGAAGAGATAAAAGAGATCCAGGCAAAATAAATTAATTTAAAAAAACCGGGAGTCTTTTCGGGAAGGTATTGAGAACTGTAAGTGGAATACTTATCTTCCTGATAGACTCCTGTTTAAATTTAAAGTGGGGGGATAAGGCATGAGCACATATGAAAAAGTGGTTAAAAATTTTAACCGTTTTTTTGCCAGTATTGGAGCGGTTTTTCTTTTTATAATTATGTTTGCCATTAATTTAGATGTATCGGGCCGGATCTTTTTTAACCAGCCGGTCTATGGTACACTGGGATTAATCAGAACCTTACTGGTATTTTTAATATTTTTATCCATCGGTTTTGCTCAGGTACGTAAAGCACATATCAGGGTTGGATTCTTAATAAAAAGGATGAAGCCGGATACCAGGCAGATGGTAATCATTCTGGGCCTTATATATGACTTTGTAATTATTGCCATGCTGTCTTATGGAGGTTTTAAAGTAGCTTACAAGTCATTTGTGACCAGGGAGGCTATGTCAGGGATTATTAACTTTCCGGTCTGGCCTGGACGATATGCTGTAGCTGTTGGTCTACTGCTTTTGCTGGCCCAGTATCCAGTAGATATTATTAACTATTACAGGCAGTATAAGGAAGGCAAGAAAGCTATTAGTGAGGATGAGAACTCAATATAGAATTAATTTAACAAGTCGATGAGGGGGAAATCTAAGATATGGAACTAGCAATCGGAATTATTGGTATTCTGGTCTTTTTATTTCTATTATTTATGGGAGTTCACATTTCTCTGGCTCTGGTCGGAGTTGGTTTTGTGGGCTTTGCTGTTTTAACTAGCTTTGGGCAGTCCCTTGATTTTGTGGCCCGTGCTATTTATCAAACTGGAAGCAAATATTCATTTGCAGTAATACCATTATTTATGCTGATGGGTTACTTTGCCAATTCCAGTGGTATTGTCGATAAAGCTTTTAAATTGACCTCGGCCTGGTTAAGCAATATTAAAGGTGGGCTGTACTGGGTGACTATTGCCACCAGTACTCTTTTTGCTGCTGCTACCGGGTCCGGGGCTGCTGCTACTATCAGTATCGGTAAAATTCTATATCCCCAGATGACTGAAGAAGGATATAGTAGAAAGTTAAGTCTGGCCTGTCTGGCCGCATCAGGGACGATAGGGGTATTGATTCCGCCCAGTATTCCACTGGTACTTTATGGGACAGTGACTCAGGAGAATATAGGGGTACTGCTTTTGGCTGGTGTTATTCCGGGACTACTGGAAGCAGCTATCTATAGTATAGGTCTTATAATATTAATGAAAGTTAAACCGTCTATGATGATTGCCGGGGGGGAATTTAAGAAAAAGAGGAGTTATACCTTTAAGGAAAAATTAAAAACTTTACCGGGGGCCTGGGGTATATTTTTGATTTTACTTATCATAATAGGTGGTATATACAGCGGTTTCTTTACACCTAATGAAGCAGGAGCTGTTGGTGCGTTTGTAGCCTTTATACTTGTAATAATTAAAAATAAAAAGAAGGCTTTTGCCAAAGTAAGGGAAGATGTCTGGGAAACTGCAAGTTTGACTGCCATGGTATTTTTTATTGTAATTGGATCGGTAGTATTTTCTAACTTTCTAACTTTTTCCGGTGTATTTGAAGCTGTTGGAATTGTACGTGAGTTTTCTCCTTTAGTCGCTTTAATTGTTTTTGTTGTGGTTTTCTTTGTGATGGGTATGTTTATGAACAGTATGGCCGCCCTGCTTATAATTGCTCCCCTGGCTCATTCCATTTTAACACCTTATTACAGTGGAATCTGGTTGGGATTAATAATGGTCAAGATGTTTGAAATTGGTGGTATCACACCACCGGTTGGTTTCAGTATCTTTGTGGCTAAATCTCTTGACAAAGATTTACCTATAGAAGAGTTGTTTTCAGGTACTACTGTCTTCTGGATTCTGGATTTAATTACACTGGCAATCATGATAGCACTTCCCCAGATCGTTCTCTGGCTGCCAAGCCTGGCCAGGTAATCATGTGAGTTAAACAATTTGACAGTAAAGGAGGGATTGTCTTTGACACTCAGCAATGAGGCTTATAAAGTAATCAAAGAAAAGATATTATTCGATATAGATAGCAGTGAAAACCGTCACCTAAGTGTACGGCAGACTGCCAAAGAACTTGATATGAGTTATACACCGGTCAGGGAGGCTTTTACCCGGTTGGAACGTGAAGGATTACTGGAAAGAATTCCCCAGGTCGGGTACTTGATACCCCAGATTAGCAACAAGAATATCGAAGAGATATTTCAGATCAGGGAATGTCTGGAAATATTCGTTTTTAATAAGGTGTTTAATTATTTAAATGAGGGTAATATAGAAAAATTAAATGAATATATTGCAGAACAGGAACATTCACTGAAAGAAGAAGATATTGGTAAATTTTATAGATTTGACAAGTATTTTCACCTACTTTTTTTTGAGGTATATAATAATTCGCATATGATCGAGATCATAAAAAATGTAAGAGAGCGATATTTAATCTGTTCTCTGACGACAATTATTGGTGGTAAAAAAGGTATTACCGAAGCAATTTCTGAACACAGGGAACTGGTTAAACACATTAAAGATGGTAGTAAAGAAAAAGCTATTAAAAATATGCAAAAACATATAGAAAATTCACAGACCAGGCTTAAAAAAGGTAATATATCGTTATCTTAAAGACATTTTAAATCCTTTAAAATGCCTTCTTATTTGGCACATATTTTTTGCAATTCAATTAATTTCGATAAAGTGTTGACAATTGGATAGAAAGTGATATATAATTGATTACGAAGTGAAATATCAGTTATATACATACTATACTATAACATATTTCATTACTTTAATCGCATCAATAGTTGAGTGTTTGCCATTTGAGAAGGGGGGCATTTTATAGGGCGTATTTAAAAGAGTAAAATAACCTTGTTATCAGGCAGTTTATCTGGAAGAATTATTAAAAAGGGGTAGTAAATCAATATGAGAACAATAAGTGCTGATACACTTAAAGAAAA
>JADQBU010000380.1 GCA_016278435.1 Halanaerobiales bacterium | reverse complement strand
ACAATCACCGGTGAGGTAAATAGACCGGGTAGTTATCCCTGGCAGCAGGATTTAAATCTGGCCGACCTGCTGGCACGGGCTGGTAACCAGACTGAATATGGGGATATTGAACGAATTAAAGTACTGGGCCGGAATGGCAGTACGGAGATTTATAATCTCAGCAGTTATTTTAAAGAGGGAAATAAAAAGGAGAATCCGACTCTTAAAGCAGGAGATATGGTTATGGTTTCTGAGACTGCAACCAGTCCCCAGGTGACGATCACAGGTGAGGTTAATAGACCGGGGAGTTACCCCTGGCAGCAGGATTTAAACCTGGCTGACCTACTGGCCCGGGCCGGGAACCGGACCGAGAGGGGAGATCTCAAAAATATTAAAATAATGAGAGAAGACGGCAATCTGGAAACCATTGATTTAGATAAATACTTTAAAGAGGGGACCGGGGAGGATAATCCCCGCTTAAAGGCCGGTGATACGGTGGTTGTAACTGAACAGGAAAGTGTAAACTGGCAGAAGGTATTTTTAATGATTGGCGGGTTTAAAACTTTGAAGGATTTTCTGGGCTTAGATTGGTAGGAGGGCAGATATGGACCAGCATGATAGAATGGAAGAAGAATTTATTGAAATTGACCTAAGAGAATATTTTAGACTACTCTGGCAGAGAAAATGGATAATTATCGGGCTGGTGTTTATTGCGGTTATCGGCAGTTATTTTATAAGCAGGGAAATGACCAGATACTATCAGACTTCCACCCTGGTTATGGTGCAGGATGATAAGCAGATGGCTGAAGAATTATTCTCTGGCCAGTCTTCGCTTTTTGGCAGCGGGGGGAACAAGGTGGCTACTTATACCAAGATGTTAACCAGCCGCAGGATTCTGGCCCAGGTCATTGATGACCTGAAGCTTGCTGACCTGGAGACGGGGGAACCCATATCCACCTCTGCTTTAAAACGGGCTATCAGTGTAAACGGTGAACAGGAGACCAATCTGATTACGATAACTGTTACTTATCCTGACCCACATTTAGCCCAGGCTATTGCCAATCAACTGGTAAAGGTCTTTATAGATGAGAATCAGGACTTAAACCGGGCCGATCTGCAGGGGGCTTCACAGTTTATATCAAATCAGCTTGATGTGACCAAATCAAAACTCTTGAGTCTGGAAGAGGATCTGTTAAATTATAAAGAGCAAAACGAAATAGTTTTACCGGAGGAACAGCAGAAATCATTGATTGAAAAGCTTACCCAGTTGGAAACTAATAGAACAAAGGCCAGATTACAGGTAGAACAGGCTCAGGCCAGTCTGGGTGAGATTAACAAGCATCTGGAAGGGGAAGACCAGGAGATTATTTCGTCAAAGGTTATCAGCAATAATCCTATCATAATGAACAACAGGGAGAAGCTTTCCAGTTTACAGTTGGAACTTGTCGGCCTGAAAGAGGTATATACGGATAAGCACCCCCGGGTGAAGGAGTTAAAGACAAAGATTGCCGAGGTAGAAAAAACAATAAAAGAAGGGGTTGCTGAAATTGTTACATCAAGAACAGAGACTTTAAACCCTATCTATCAATCACTGCGGGAGAAGATAATAAACCTGCAGACCGGAATTGTTTCCGGTAATGTACAGCTGGATATTTGCCAGAAGCAGATCGATGATATAAATAAAAATCTGAGAAAACTTCCGGCTAAACAGCTGGAATTAACCCGTTTACAGAGGGAGATTACGGTTACTGAGAATGTATATCTGATGCTCAGGACCCGCCGGGAAGAGATTAAAATTCAGGAAGCAATGCAGACATCCGATTTAGTCACTGTCGACCCGGCTATAGTCAAAGAAAACCCGATTAAGCCCAATGTCAAGCTAAATATTGTAATTGCTGCATTTCTGGCATTATTTATTGGTATCGGTATTATCTTCCTGATGGAGTACCTGGATAGAACGATAAAAGAGGAAGAGGATATCGAACGCCTGACCGGTCTACCGGTTCTGGGGGTAATACCGGATATTAGTAATATAGACCATTCCAGTGGATATGGAGCGGAGGTTAATGAGGATGAGTGAGAGGATTCATAGTCGTGATAATGAGATTGTTGTCAGGGAACATCCCCGTTCACCTGTGGCAGAGGCTTACAGGTCATTACGGACTAATTTGAATTTTATCAGCCCGGATAAACCCCTGAAGTCGATAATTATAACCAGCTGTGAAGCAGGTGCCGGAAAATCGATGACAACTGCAAATCTGGCAGTGTCGATGGCCAACAATGGGCAGAAAGTAATATTGATAGATGCTGACATGAGGAAACCGATGGTCCACAGATTTTTCGAGTTAGCAAATTATGAAGGATTGAGTAATGTCTTAACCGGTGAAATAGATTTTGAAGAAGGAATAAAGGAGACAGATGTTGAAGGATTACAGCTTTTGACTTCCGGGATACTTCCACCTAATCCAGCAGAATTACTTGGTTCCCGGAAAATGGAGGCAATAATTAAAAAAGCCGCGGAACTTGCGGATATCGTTCTAATCGATACCCCCCCAGTGGTACTGGTGACTGACCCGGTGATTCTGGGTAACAAAGTGGACGGTGTAATAATTGTTGTGGATTCCCATAATACCCAGAATGAGATGCTGGTCAAGGCCAAGGAACAGTTGGACCGGACCCAGGCCAATATTCTCGGGGCAGTATTAAATCGGTACCCGGCACAGAAAGGGAGTAGTTATTATTATAAGTACTCCTATTATTACAATTCTTATCAAAGTTGAGAGTATAAGAAGGTGGTTAAATGATTACAGCATTAATCATGGCTGGAGGACAGGGAACAAGGTTCTGGCCTTTAAGCCGGGCAGACAGGCCCAAGCAGTTTCTGAAACTGACAGATGATCAAAAGACCATGCTGCAGGCAACGGTAAGCCGGATTGAAAAGTTAGTTCCGGCTGATAGAATTTTTGTGGCAACAAATAAAAATTACAGCCAGGCTATCTATCGCCAGCTACCGGAGCTACCGGAGGAAAATATAATTATAGAACCGTGTAAGAGAGACACTGCACCCTGTATTGGTTTAGCCAGTTTATTCATTGAAAATAAAGTTCCTGGATCAACAATGGTAGTCCTACCTGCAGACCATCTTATTAAAGATAATGACAGGTTTCTGGATGTCCTGGAGAAAGCGGTTATGGTAGCTGCAGGAGAAAATAATCTGGTTACCCTGGGAATTAGACCTACCCATCCGGAAACAGGCTATGGATATATACATTGCGGAGAACAGGCCCACCGTATCGATGATCTGCCGGTTTACCGGGTCAAGGAATTCACAGAAAAACCGGGCCCGGAGTTGGCGAGGAACTTCATGGAAGACGGGACCTATCTCTGGAAT
>JADQBU010000168.1 GCA_016278435.1 Halanaerobiales bacterium | reverse complement strand
CGCTCATCTTCCAGCAGGATCCCTATTTTATTAATAAAAACCAGGTAGAGCTTACCGGGTTGAACTAAACCCTCAATCTCTGTAAATTTTTGATAGTATTCAGTTAAATTGCCTTTGAGCAAGGCCAGGTGGGCCTGTACTTTCAGGATATATAAATTGTCCTGAGCCAGACCGGAAGCTTCATTTAACAATTCTTCTGCCTCATCGAAAAAACCATACTTCATCTCTTCAATAGCTTTTTTCATTAACCGGCTGGCCTTCCCTTGATATTTTGTCTTTAAATCATATTCACTCCTCTTAAAAGGGTCCTTAAGTGTATCATAGGCCTCCCTGATCTTTTTGAATTCTTCCGGATACTGCTCCGGCGGAAAAGCCCTGACCTTTTCCAGGTATCTTTCTTTGATCAGGTCATCATTGGCATTAGAATTAGTTCCCAGTATCCTGTAATAATTGGAACTATCTGTAAGCTTTTTCCCTGCCATCGATTAATCATCTCCCATCTCCATTTCCATAATTTCTGCAAAAGCCAGATCGATAGCCGCTCTTAGATTCTCTTTTTCCTTCTTTTCAATAGCTTCTTGTAGTTTTAATATCAGATATTCAGCCTTGATGCGGTACTTACTATCATTACTTTCAAGAAATTCCTCAACCCGTTCTTTTATCAGGTCCGCATCTTCCAGCAAATCTTCCAGCGTATCATTTTCCCCGCTTAATTCCTCGATATCATCAATATCCAGTTCCTGATCAAAAAAACTTTCTTCCAGTTCCTCCAGAAAAGTCTCTTCCTGAAGCTCCTTCTTTTCACCGGCTTCCCGATAAAATTTTTCCAGTCTATCGAGACTCTCACGATAGGATTCTTCCGAGCTCCTATCCAGGGCATCCTGTACAGTTACCTGCATCTTTTCCCCGGTAGATACACTACGGGCAGTAACATCAAGAATACCATTTAAATTATAGTTAAAGGTTACTTCAATTTCTTCAGCACCAGCCCGGTTGGCCGGAATTCCTTCCAGTAAAAATTCTCCCAGATAGTGATTCTCCTCAACCCATTCTCCTTCACCCTGATATATCTTTATCTCTACTTTCTCCTGTCCATCATGCGTCGTAGTAAACTTCTCGGTCCTGGTTACAGGAATAGTGGTATTCTTCTCTATAATCGCCTGGTAACCCCCGGGTCTAAAGGTCGTATACCATTCCTTCAAAACCTCTATACCCATCGAATATGGTGCAACATCAGTCACTATCAAGCCACTATCTGTAAGGGCCCCGGACTTTATTCCGGCCTGTACCGCAGCTCCCAGAGCAACAGCCTGGTCTGGATCTATCTCATAGTGGGGTTTCCTCTTAAACAGGTCTATCAAAAGCTCTACCACCCTCGGTATCCTGGTCGAACCTCCAACCAGCAGTATCTGGTCAATTTCAGCCGCTGTCAGCTCCGCTTCCTGCACTACATTTTTTACACTTTTTATAGTTTCCAGAAGTAAATCATCAATTAATTGAACAAACTCTTCTCTGCTAATCTCCAGATTAAGTCCAATAGGTTTGTCATCCTTAACCAGTAAAGCCGGTATATCTATGTCAACCACCTGTTCACTGGATAGCCTTATCTTGGCTTTTTCGGCTTCCTCTTTCAACCTGGCCCGGGCTCTAATGTCTTCCCGGGGGTCGACTCCGGTCTCTTCAATTACTCTTTTTGCAAGATAATCCAGTAACCTCCAGTCGAAATCTGAGCCCCCCAGCCGCCTGTTTCCGGTAGAGGCCTTAACTTCCAGAATACCACTATTCATCTCAACCAGGGAAACATCAAATGTACCACCACCCAGATCATATACCAGAATATGCTGCTCAGCATCCAGCCTTTCCAGTCCATAAGCCATGGCTGCAGCTGTAGGCTCATTGATAATCCTTTCCACGATAAACCCGGCCAGTTCACCGGCCCTTTTGGTGGCCTGTCTCTGTTCATCAGTAAAATAAGCCGGCACGGTTATAACCGCCTCTTTCTCTCCCTCAGGGCCATAGATTTCATCAACATATTTTTTAAGTTCCTTTAATATTAAAGCTGATATCTCTTCTGGTAGCAGTTTTTTTCCGGCAATCACCACCGGCTCTTTTCTGCCCATTTCCCGTTTTACTTCTGCAACAGTCCTCTCCGGCATCACAAGCAAAGCAGCCCTGGCATCTTCACCGACTATCACCTCATCATCTTTACTTATGTAAACTACTGACGGCAAAAGAGGAGTCCCCTTCTCCAGGTCCACTAACTCTGCTTGTCCATCTCTAATTACAGCTACAGAAGAATTTGTTGTTCCCAGATCTATTCCTACAACAGGCCTAAAGCGATTCTTGCTCATTATATTCCTCCTTATATACAACTACCAGTGCTTTCCGCAGAATTTCAGAATTACTATCCCTGTATCCCCTTTTAACTATCTCCACAATATCATGATTACTATATGACCACTCACTGACATTATATTCCTTTAGTAATTCCTCCCTGTTGACAGTACTGATTGCTTCAGCCAACCGGGGATTAAACTCCTGATGCAGCAGATTCAATTGATAAACTCCTTCTGACTCCAGCTGGTTTAGTATTTTTTCAGACCACTTGTCCAGGAGACTATTCCAGTAAGTCTCTTTATCACTAAGCCTATTTCTTACCAGGTCAATTTCATCGATGATTTCAATTAGTACGTCTGAATTATCCTGAATAACCAGACGATTTCTCTCGAGCTCCCTCTCCAGTCTTGTCAGAAGTTCCTGGTCTATTTCCTGTCTTTTGAGGCTCTCTTTCAATCCCTCCAGTAATTTAACTATTTCCTGATTATATTTATACTGTAAGCGGTTCATCTGCTTATTGCCTGTACTGATTTCATCTAATCTATTCTGTATATCAGCAACTTCTTTACTCAGTTCTTCAATTTTAATAAGTAATTTGTCTTCTTTTTCCCAGAACTTCCATTTCATCTGTCAGCCCCCTGTTAGTTTGTTTCATATTGCTGGAAAAGAGCACTAAGATTCCTGAATTTTAGTGCTTTTCTTTTGCAATATTTTTTATTATATAAAATGAGGACATTTGTCCGGTTGCAAAC
Organism: Halanaerobiales bacterium; assembly: GCA_016278435.1. Lineage (GTDB taxonomy): Bacteria > Bacillota > Halanaerobiia > Halanaerobiales > JADQBU01 > JADQBU01. The sequence continues at coordinate 307 of JADQBU010000168.1, read as the reverse complement.
AGCACAAATAGTCCACATTAACAATCATTACATTTGTCCTCCCCATATATTTGATACAAATAATATAGAAATGAGTAGGGGAGGACAAATGTCCTAATACAAATAAACATTATTTTTTTCAAGAACTCTATTCTCTTCGGTAATCAGTAAATCATTTATTGATATTTAAAAATCCCCTGTTACAGGGATTTAATCTTTCCATTTAATTTAATTTTCCATCTTATTAGCCATTTCCATCAAAAAGGATTTAAACTGCCTTATATCTTCCTCTAACTGGAGAAGTATTTCTTTTGAAGATTCAACTAAT
>JADQBU010000111.1 GCA_016278435.1 Halanaerobiales bacterium | reverse complement strand
AATCCGAAATCTATTTTTACCGTATCAGTTATGCCCTGTACAGCTAAAAAATTTGAAAAGGAAAGAAAAGAGATGGCTGATAGTGGTTATCAAGATACTGATGCTGTACTAACCACCAGGGAGCTGGCCCGAATGATTAAAGAAATTGGGCTTCATTTTAATGAACTGACAGATGAAGATTATGACCATCTGATGGGTGAATCTACCGGAGCTGCGACTATCTTTGGTAGTACCGGTGGGGTAACAGAGGCTGCTTTAAGAACGGTCAAAGAAAAATTATCAGGCGAATCACTGGAAAAATTTAAACTTGAGAATAAAGGAATCAATGAGGTTAGTGTAAAAATTGGCGAACAGGTTGTAAATGTAGCAATAGCAAATGGTTTAAAGAATGCAGCCACAATTCTTGATCATGTGAGAAAGGGGAGTTCAAAATACCATTTTATTGAGATTATGGCCTGTCCGCATGGCTGTGTTGGTGGTGGAGGACAACCCCTACCGGTTGATGATAATATAAAAATGAAAAGAACCAGGGGATTAGCCAATGTCGATAGACATAAAAGCATCAGAAAGTCACATGAAAACCCGATGGTAAAAAAACTTTACGCTGAATATCTGGGACAGCCCCTGGGTGAAAAATCTCATAAACTTCTTCATACTTGCTATCAAAAACGTGCAAAGAATTAATTTCACTGAATACTCTTTTTCTGCATGAAAGTTTCTTGACAAAAATACATGATTCCTATATAATATATTATCAATAAATAATAAAATAAATTTTAAAGACTTTGATCAGGGAAAGTAATTAAATAAGTTGTCTCTAGCGACCCGGGGAAGGTGAAAGCCCGGGGACAGTAAGTTTAATGAAGTTCCCCTGTGAGTCATAGGCTGAAATTTGAGTAGGTCTTATCGGCAGTCGACCGTTATCCCTGACAGGTTATGAAAAATCTGTTTTATGATTATTTCGTAGCTGCAGAGTGGGTCATTGATTGACCAATAAGACTGGTAACACGGGATTTAACCCTCGTTCTTGACGGAACGGGGGTTTTTTGCATTTTATATAAAAAATATTAAGGAGTGGTGATATGGAGCAGGAAAGATATGGGTATCTGGGACCGGAGGGAACATTCAGTGAGATGGCTTTAATTAGATATTGTAATTCTGAAGATAAGGGTGTCCCCTTGAAAACAATCAGAGAGATTGTAGAGGGTGTCAAAAAGGGACAGATATGCCGGGGGATTATTCCACTGGAAAATTCCCTGGAAGGTGCAGTTAACCTCAGTATGGATCTATTGTTCAGGGAAGAGGAGATTAAAATTATTGATGAAGTAATCCTACCTGTTGAACAGTATCTACTGGCTCCAGCCGGTTTGAAAATTAATGAAATTGAGGAAATACTCTCACACAGACAGGCGATTGCCCAGATAGGTGATTATATTTCCCGGAATCTTCCCGGTGTTAAGATTACCTATACAGATAGTACAGCAGCTGCAGCAGAACTGGTCTCACAGAGTACAAATAAGGCAGTAGTTGGTTCCAGAAGGATAAGTGATATATATGGGTTGAAGATACTGGTCGGTAATATTTCCGGGGAATATGAGAATTATACGCGTTTTGTTGTAATCAGTAATGGTAGGGAGAAGACTGTTGAGTATAAGCAGGATGTAGATTACAAAACTTCAATGATCTGTACACCAGTAATTAATGGACCGGGTGTATTATATAAAATTCTGGGCGAGTTTGCCAACAGAGGTATTGACTTAACCCGGATTGAGTCCCGGCCGACTAAAAAACGTCTTGGTGAATATATGTTTTATATCGATCTGGCCGGACATCAATCTGAACCAGGACTGCAGGAGGCTCTTAAGAGTGTAGAAGAGAGATCTGGTATATTCAAAGTGCTGGGGACCTACCTTAAAAAGGTTTAAAGTTTAAAAAAAATTATCGAGTAGCGAGAATAAAAAAAGGAGTGATCAATTTGTTAGAGAGTATAGCTTTAAATAAAAGTCAGTCAGCTGGTTGGAAGAAGGTTGTGCGTAAGGAAACAAAAATTATCAAGCCCTATATTCCTGGAAAGCCGATTGAAGAGGTTAAAGAAGAATACGGACTGGAAAAGGTAATAAAACTTGCTTCAAATGAAAATCCTCTTGGGGTCTCCCCCCTTGTTGAAAAAACCATTAAAGAAGAGATTAGTAATATTAACCGTTATCCAGATGGGGGCAGCAGTACTCTAAAAAGGGACCTGGCCGAAAAAATGGATGTAGATGAGGATATGTTGACTATCGGTAATGGATCTGATGGTCTCTTAAAGGTTATAGCTGAAGCCTTCCTGGAAAGTAATAGCCGGGTTATCATCTCCTATCCCTCCTTTGTTGAATATAAATTTGTCTCCCAGTTAATGGGCTGCCAGATTGTCAGGGTCTGGATGAGGGATTACCGACAGAATCTACAGGGTATTCTGGATGCTGTTACTTCGGATACAAAGATGATATTTTTAACCAACCCCGACAATCCCACTGGAACCATGCTCCCAGATAAGGAGATCAGGAAGCTTCTGGATAGACTACCTGACGATATTATTGTTGTACTGGATGAAGCCTATCATGAATATGTCCAGGGTCCAGATTATCCTGATGGTATAAATTATATTAAAGAAGGGTATCCAGTAATTATTCTCAGAACCTTTTCCAAGGTCTACGGACTGGCCGGTTTAAGACTCGGTTATGCAGTGTCCTGTGCTGGTATCAGGGAAGTATTGATGAAAGTTAGAGACCCCTTTAATGTCAATCACATCGCTGAAAAAGCCGGCAAAGCAGCCCTGGCCGATGAGGAATTTGTCCAGAGAACAATTGCTGTCAATGAGGAAGGCAAGGAATATTTATATGGGGAACTTGACAGAATGGGATTATATTATGTGCCGACCCAGGCCAATTTTCTTTTGATCAAAGTAGATATGGATTCAGATATCTTATTTAAAAAACTATTAAAAAGAGGTATAATAATTAGATCAGGTAAACCTCTCTCTTTCCCCGGTCATATCAGGGTTAGTATCGGGCTTCCAGAGGAAAATAGAGAATTTATCAGGAATCTGGAGTTAACATTGGAATAATTTTCTGATATAATACAGAATATAGTTATTATTTTTGGACTTTACTAACTGTTAATAAAAAGGAATGATTTATTATGGGGGAAAAAAGAATTAAACGAATAGTAGTAAAAGTAGGTAGTAGTACCCTCACCCATCAAGGGGGAAAATTAAATCTAACCAGGATTGACCATCTAATCAGACAGTTAGTTGATCTTAAAAATACGGGTAAGGAAATTTTGCTCGTTACTTCCGGTGCCATCGGTGCCGGCATGGGTGAAATAGGCCTTGAGAAAAAGCCGCGGCTAATACCTGAACT
>JADQBU010000073.1 GCA_016278435.1 Halanaerobiales bacterium | reverse complement strand
ATTTAAAGCCGGCTTGTTTGATCTCATCGATCAACTTAAAGGCTTCCTCTGTCGATAATTCTTCTCCCATATTAATTCCTGCATCCCGGTAGCAATGGGGACATTTTAAATCACATCTATTTGTTATATTCCAGGATACGATCATCTATATTACCTCCAATTTCTTCATCAGACAAATAACAGCCGGGGTCAGGTGCCCAGAGATTACCTGTAGTAGCCAAAGCCCTGATTCTGAAGTTTCCATTGCAGATTTCAAGAAAACGGCAATTTCTACACCTTCCCTGCAGTAACTCTTTTCGCTGCCGGAGCTGACCGAGCAGCTCGTTCTCAGGGTCTGTCCAGATTTCTGCAAAAGACTTTTCCCGGATATTCCCCAGTTTCAGTTCAGTGCTGAACTGGTCGGGATGAACATCCCCCCTGTGATCTATATTAGCAATAGCTATTCCGCTGCGGTTACCCCCACTCAAGAGCAGCATCTCATATATCCTCCCGGCCTGTTCCGGGTCTTCAGCCAGTTTCTTCAGGTAGAGATAAGCTCCATCAGCATGGTTATCAACAGTTAAAATTTCCCGGGGTTCACCCTTATCAATAAATTCCCGGGCTCTGTCTATGATCCTGTCAATTGTTTCTCTTTTTTCTACCGCTGTCAGATCAAGTTCCTGAATTTCCCTACCCCGCCCGGAATAGACAAGGTGATAAAAACAGACCCTGGGAATTTTCTCACGATCTATCAGATTAAAAATGGAATCAATTTCCCGGTAGTTATGTCTGTTTATAGTGAACCGGAGCCCAACCTTCTGCCCCTGAGCAAGGCAGTTTCTGATTCCATTTAGAGCCCGGTTAAAAGCACCATCAACTCCCCGGAATTTATCATTTATTGCTTCCATTCCATCAAGACTTATACCAACATAACTAACACCCAGATTTTTTATCCTACGGGCAGTTTCAGAATTAATCAGGGTTCCATTTGAAGAAATAACCACCCGGATCTTGTTTTCCTGAGCTCTCTCAATTAAAGTAAATAAGTCCGACCTTATAAATGGTTCTCCCCCTGATAGAAGAAGAACCGGAACATTAAAAGAGGCCAGGTCATCAATTAATTTTAGACCTTCCTCTGTAGATAATACCTCCTGTTTTTCTCTTTCCCGGGCATTAGCATAACAATGTTTACATTTAAGATTACATTTACCTGTGAAGTTCCAGACAACCACCGGGCCTGTATCCCTGCGGGTACCATGTTTATTATCTTTACATGAACTATGATAACGTAGTCTATCTCCATAACTGACAAATTCTGCAAGCATCTTTGTTATATTAATCATAAATACACCTCTACTAAAATTTGGGAAGGAACTTTAGATACTATATACATATTCTAGAATATTTCTTATAGTCCTGCAACAATATCCCTAATTTTCTCCAGAAAACGATTAAGAGAAAATAGCAACCTTATTCCTATTACTTTTATAGTTTTAAATTGATTTAAACAATAAACCATTGCATTTATTAAAATTTTATAATATAATTAATACATACCAGGGGTATGGGTATCTGCATTAATAAATAAAGGGAAAGGCTCCCCGCCTAACAGGGAAACCTTTCCAGTGAGTAGATTAATTTGCTTTCCCTCTACTCATTATTAAACTTATTGTTTAACTATGTGGATCACCGTGGCAGGGTTCACAGTCCATTTTACCCCTGGTAAATTGACCAGCATCATAGTTATCACCCTTGAAATGACAGGTTCTACAGCTTTCAGTTGTCTCATTGGGTGTAAAGGCGGTAATTATCTTGCCTGTTGATTTATACTCATTCAATAGTTCAACAGCTTTTGCGGCCACATCACCTGTAAGGCGGGCACAGCGTTCACTTCTTTCAGAAGCCCCACTGGCATATCCACTTTCTTCACACCATCTTGTTACAGATACATGGCAGAGGGGTGAATCGGCAACACTCTGTACCAGCACTTCATCACTCTTATACTTATCAACTAAAAAGGCATGCTTACTTGCATATTCATTACTTTGATCACTGGGGAAGGGGAACTGGGTATACCATCCCATTAACTGGTTAACTATACCTTTATAACCATCTTCACCCGCAATCAGAGTTATTGCTGCTGCTGCTCCATTTAAAGCACCACAGGCAGTAGTCCACCCGACTATACCACCTTCACCATATCTCATAATATCTACAGGAAATGTTTTATAGGGACCTCCGACTTTTTCTTTTAAAGAATTCATGATTGCCGTAAAAGCCCCGTAACAACAGGCTCCCTGATAATAACCTAAATGTCCTAATTTCCTGATTTCTTCCGGGTCCAGCTGTTCATAAGGCCAGGGCCACTCTGCTTGAACCTCTTCGCCATTTGCACTTACATCTTCAGTTATAAAACTCAACCCTGAACTAATGGCCAGGGCACCGACAGCAACACCACCGGCCTGTGCCAGAAATCTTCTTCTGGATAGTTTGTTTTCTTTTTCCATTTTGTTTCACCTCCATTTTTAATTCTTTTTTTTTAAAAAAAGTTTAGATCGCTAAACTTCACCTCCTGCTTTCTATTGCTAAATTAATGATTTATTTCACTAGTAAAACAATAAAAAAATTCTCAATAAACAACCGATAAACTCTGTATAATGATAATTTTCACATATCTCCTTGTAAAAAAATACTTCTCCTTTTTTGCAAAATAAAAAAATTGTCTAGTAACTTATCCCGGGTAAAACAGTAAAATTACTATACTAAACTTATTCAAGATTAAACTCATTTTTCCTCTTTTAAATTTTATATTATCCCGAAAAATTAGAAAACTAAGACTGAATAAGTATCCCTGTTTATTCCCTAGTATTTCTATAGTATTTATCCAGTACAAACCTCTCAGCCCTTTGACTAAGGGAAAATACCCTAATATAATAAAATAAAGAGATATAATTTCATTTTTAAAGGCACAAAAAAAAGAAAAGACTCTCTAAATGAGAATCTTTTCCATTGAGTGTAAGCATCCCTTCTTATTCACTCATTTTTGTGCCTTTTAATGTCCTTCATGACAATCTGTACAGTTCATCTTACCCCTCGTATTGGCCAGATCTCCTGATACATGACAGTTCATACAGGACTGAGCTTCTTCCGGAATCTTATAAGTCGGAACAAATGTACCATTTAACTGAGCATTTAAAATTTCAGCTGCTCTGGCAGCTGTATCACCTGCTAACAGACCACACCTGTCTGCCCGTTCACTGGAATTAGCCTTCAGGCCTGATTCCTTACACCAGTTGGTAACAGAAGCATGACACAATGGAGTTCCAGCAACACTCTTTACATCAGCGCTTATCGGTAATGGAGTCTCACAATACCAACCAAAAATCTCATTGGTTAGTGACATAGTAGTACTATTTCTACCATATACAAGAGAAAAAGCTGCTCCTGCCCCATTGG
>JADQBU010000247.1 GCA_016278435.1 Halanaerobiales bacterium | reverse complement strand
GGTCGGGCAAAGGTCATTACAGGTTCTTTAAGGATCTGTAATGGCTGGAGCGCAGATCAGCATCGGCTGTCAAGAATCTGCCCTTTAGTCGAGGAGATTAGGTTGCAGGTTCGTCAGCGGTCGATGCTGGTCGAGCTGAGATCATGGTAGGTTCAGTAGATATCTGTAATGGTCGAGAGACTATTACAGGTATTGAGAAAATTTCAATTTAAAATTCTCAGGTTATTATTTTAAAATTTAAATTTAACTTGGGTATTGAAATCTGATCTGCCATGATCGAGCAAAGGTTATTGTTGGTTCGGAAAGTATTTATAGTAGTCGAAAGATTGCTGTAAGTACCTGAGGATCAGCAGTGGCCGGAGCACAGATCGCTGTTGGCCTTTTTAATATGCTTCTCCCCTTTCTCCAGTTGCCATATAGATAACCCGTTCGCAGATATTTGTTGAATGGTCACCAATCCTTTCCAGAAAACGGCTGACAAAGGTCAAAGCAATGGCCTGCCTAATTTTACGGGTATCATCAATCATAAATGTAATAAGTTCCCTTAAAATTTGTTCGTCTAAAATATCAATTTCTTCATCTTCCCGGGCTACTCTTTTAGCCATTTCCACATCCAGATTGACAAAAGAATCCAGGCTTTCTTTTAATCTCCTTACAACAGTATCTGTCATCCTGGGAATATCGATCAGGGGTTTGATTAAAGGTTCTTCACCAATCCTCTCTACCTGTTCGGCTATATTACAGGCATGATCACCTATTCTTTCTAGGTCAGTAGCCAGCTTGGAAATTACAATGATTGTTCGTAAATCTCCAGCTACTGGCTGTTGTAGGGCAATCAGGCGAGTGCATTTATCTTCAAGCTCTACCTCGTAATCATCAATTTTATCATCTTCTTCCTTAACCTTTGCAGCCAGTTCTAAATCCTGGTTTTTCAACGCATCAACACTTTTATGAATTGCTGTCTCAACCAGGCTACCCATCTTCAACATTTCTTTCTTCAATTTGTTAATCTCATCATCAAAGTTTTTTCGCAAAATAATTCACTCCTCTAATATAACTTCTATCTAACATACATAATTATTATTAACCAAAACGGCCGGTTATATAATCTTCTGTTCTCTGATCAGCCGGATTTTCAAAGATCTTTTCAGCTTTATCAAACTCAATCATCTCTCCCAGCAGAAAGAAACCGGTATTATCAGAGACCCGGGCAGCCTGCTGCATGCTATGAGTGACAATCACAATTGTATAATTCTTCTTTAAATCTTCCATCAATTCCTCTATTTTTGCAGTAGCTACCGGATCCAGAGCTGAAGCTGGTTCATCCATCAAGAGAACTTCGGGTTTCACTGCCAGGGCCCGGGCTATACATAACCTCTGCTGCTGACCACCGGATAACCCCATCGCTGACTTATTTAGACGGTCCTTTACTTCTTCCCATAAAGCAGCATCTCTCAGGCTTGCTTCCACTATTTCATTGAGCTTATTTCGATCCTTAAGACCGTGTATACGTGGTCCATAGGCTACATTATCATAAATTGTTTTAGGAAAGGGATTGGGTTGTTGAAAAACCATCCCAATCTTTTTACGCAGTTCAACAACATCAACATTCTTTTTATAAATATTCTCACCATCCAGAAAAACTTCTCCTTCCACCCTGATCCCTTCAATTACATCATTCATTCTATTTAAAGTCCGGAGAAAAGTTGATTTTCCACACCCGGATGGTCCAATTAAAGCCGTTATTTTATTGGTCTCAATCAACATATTTATCTTCTTTAAAGCCTGAAAATCTCCATAATAAAAATCCAGATTATTTATTTCCATTTTACTTTTATCATCCATTAAATATTCCCCACCTCCAGAAACTTATCTATTATATTTATTTCTAAATCTGGCTCTAAAAATAATAGCAGCCAGATTAACAGCCAGAATCAAAACTATTAACACCAGAGCAGTTCCATAGGCCAGAGGTCTAACCTTTTGAATTGCATGATGTTGGGTTGCCAGTATATATAAATGATAGGGCAGAGCCATAAACTGACTAAACGGAGAGTTCGGTAAATTTGGCAGAAAAAAGGCTGCTCCTGTAAATAAGATAGGAGCCGTTTCTCCTGCAGCCCGGGCCAGCCCCAGAATAGAGCCAGTTAACATCCCCGGCAGGGCTGATGGCAGTACATTGGTTTTAATACTCTGCCATTTTGTCGAACCAAGCGCCAGGGCACCATCCCTGTATGCTCTTGGTACAGTTTTCAGGGCTTCCTCACTGGCTGTAATTGTTACAGGTAATGTCATTAAGCCCAGAGTTAAACCAGCACTGAGAACCGAGGTACCAAAATCCAGACCCTGAACAAAGAAAGCTACTCCAAATAGTCCAAACACTATCGAAGGTACACCAGAAAGATTTCTGATCGCCATTCTGATAATCCTGGTCAAGGTGCCTTTTTGGGCATATTCATTAAGATATATCCCGGAAAACATACCCAGGGGGACTGAAACCAGAGCCGTTATAACAGTTACATAAAAAGTACCAACTATTGCCGGAAAAATCCCTCCCTCAGTCATTCCATTCCTGGGAGCTTCTGTGATAAAATCCCAGCTTAATGCCCCAATTCCTTTTCTTGCTATATCAAAAATTATCAAGGCCAGAATGAATACAACCAGAAAGGCAGCAGTCCGCAAAATAGCAAAACCTATAGCCTGTTTAATTTCTTTTGACATTATTCCACCTCCTGGTATTTATGAAGAATAATATCTGAAATTAGATTGACTGCAAAGGTCATAATGAAAAGAACCAGTCCCACTGCAAAAAGGGCATAATAATGTGTTGTATTATAAGGAACCTCTCCCAGTTCGATGGCAATAGTCGCTGTCATTGTTCTGATGGAGTCAAAGATACTATCTGGCAGTGCTGGTGCATTTCCGGTTACCATCAAAACAGTCATCGTTTCACCGATTGCCCGCCCCATCCCCAGCATAATAGAAGCAATAATACCGGAGAGAGCAGAAGGTATGGTTACCTTAATCAGTGTCTGCCAGCGATTAGCACCTAAACCAAAAGAGGCATTTTTATATTTTTTTGGTACTGCAGAGATGGCATCTTCCGATAAACTTATGATAGTCGGTAGTGACATTATAGCCAATAGTATCGATCCATTAATGGCATTCAACCCATTATTCAGGTTAAAAAGCCGGGCAATCACAGGGCCCAGTACCACGATTCCCAGAAAACCAATTACTACAGAAGGTATACCGGCCAAAATCTCTATTACCGGTTTTAAAATATCCTTCATCCTGGGGCTTGCTACCTCAGAAATATAGGCTGCAGTAGCAATACCCAGGGGAACAGATATTATCATCGCACCCAGAGTAACCATCAGAGTACTTAAAATCTGACCAAGTATCCCGTAGGCTGGTTCACCATAGGCATTAGGATTCCA
>JADQBU010000378.1 GCA_016278435.1 Halanaerobiales bacterium | reverse complement strand
GTATTCCGGTATTAAAAAAATTGAGTCATCTACCTGTAGTAATTGATCCCAGTCACGGGACAGGTTCCCGGGAATTAGTTGCCCCGGCAGCAAGAGGAGCTGTAGCAATGGGAGCTGACGGTTTAATGATAGAAGTTCATCCAGAGCCATCACGTGCTTTAAGTGATGGTAAACAGTCTTTAAAACACGAGACTTTTAAACAGCTAGTAGATGGTCTTGTTAAAATTGCAGAAGCGGTGGGACGTGAAATCTAATGGAAAGGGTTGGAATTATCGGTCTGGGTCTGATGGGAAGTTCTATGGCCCTGGCCTTGAGAGAGAATCACCCTGAATTTATAATCGGCGGTAGTGACCTTAAGCAAGAGCATCAGGAATATGCACTCAGTCATAATTATATCGATTTTGTTCTTTCTTTAGAAAATATCAGTGAAATTGATCTAATCTTTATAGCTGTTCCTGTTAACAGGGTTTTAGCAATAATAGAAGAAATATTTCCTGTTCTTAATTTGCAGAAGACAATTGTTACTGATCTGGGAAGCACCAAAGAACAGATTGTAAAGGAAGTAAATGCAAAATTTTCGTCCTTAAAATTTGTGGGGGGACACCCCCTGACTGGCCGGGAAGTAAGTGGTCCCCGGGGGGCAGATAAAGATTTATATAAAGATAAAAAATATATTCTGGTCAGTAATGACAATAGTGAGAATGAACAGGAACTGAAGATTCTGGCAGGATTATTGGAGCAGATCGGCTCCCGTGTAATAATTATCTCTTCGAAAAAACATGACAAAATTCTCTCTCTCACCAGTCATTTACCACAGCTACTGGCCACAAATCTTGTTGACGAGCTGATTGAAAATGAAAGGGAATATTCCCTGTTAACCGAATTTATTGGAACAGGGTTTCTCGATATGACAAGGATTGCTGCCAGCAATGCTGAAATGTGGGTGGATATTTTCAACAGTAATAGAAAAAATATAATTAAAACTCTTGATAGTTTTATATTTAAATTAACTCAATTTAGAGAAGTAATAGAAAATAAGAATGAAGAGGATATCTATGAAATCATGGATAGGGCCGGGAAAAAGCGCCGTGAATTAAAATGAGATTAAAGATAAATCCAGCCGGGCCAGTAAGGGGGATTACAACCATACCTGGTGATAAATCAATTTCACACAGGGCAGTAATTTTAACCTCCCTGGCTAGCGGCCGGAGCATAATTAATGGTTTTCTGGAGGGTGAAGACTGTTTACATACTATCCAGGCTTTTCAGAAACTGGGAGTTAAGATTGAAAAGATGGGGCCGGGTAGTTATCAGGTTGATGGTGAGGGGCTTTATGCTTTACAAAAACCGACAGGGGTTATAAACTGCGGTAATTCAGGAACCTGTATGCGAATTATGGCAGGTTTACTGGCCGCCCAGGAATTTTACTGTGTATTAACCGGGGATAATTCTCTTCAGAATCGGCCTATGGACAGGATTATTGAACCACTGACAATGATGGGTGCCAGATTCTGGGCCCGGCAGGATAAATTTGCACCACTGGGAATCAGGGGAGGAAATTTAAGGGGAATGGATTATTCACTTCCGGTTGCCAGTGCTCAGGTAAAATCGGCCCTGTTGATGGCCGGTTTATTTGCAGAAGGTGATCTTTATCTGGATGAACCATACCCTTCCCGGGATCATACAGAACGTATGTTAAAATATATGGGTGTTGAACTGGAGGTTTCCGGTAACAGGATCTGTTTATCTTCCGGACCATCTCAGAGATTAAAACCATGTGAGATTAACATTCCTGGGGATATTTCATCAGCGGCCTTTTTTATCGCTGCTGCTTTAATAAATCCGGGAAGTGAGATACTATTAAAAAACGTTGGTATTAACTCCAGCAGGAGTGGAATACTGGATGTAATCAAAAAAATGGGCGGGAGATTGGAACTCTTAAATAAACAGATTGCAGGTGGAGAACCGGCAGCTGATATTCTGGTTAAAAGTAGTAAATTAAATGGAACAGTCATTGAAGGTGAGATTATTCCCCGATTAATTGATGAGATTCCTATTATTGCCGTTATAGCAGCACAGGCCTCGGGAGAAACGATAATTCGAGATGCTGAGGAATTACGGGTTAAGGAAACTGACCGTATCAAAGCAATTATATCTGAACTAAGTAAATTTGAAATTGAAGTCAGAGAATTAAAAGATGGTATGGTAATTAAGGGTAACAATACTTTCAGAGGTGGTGTACAGATAAATAGTTATGGAGACCACAGGATGGTTATGTCGATGGCAATTGCTGGACTTATTGCTGATGATAATACAATAATTAATGACTGTGATTGTATTAATACATCCTTCCCGGAATTCATCAAGATATTGAAATCCCTATTAAATTAAATGAATAACTGTGAAATCATGGTGAAATGTTAAAAAAGAAATATTACTGTGGAGGGATCAATATTAATGTTATCAAATCTGAAAGAGCTTGAAAGAGCTGCGGAATTAATTAAAAGTTCATCCCATACTACTACCTTTACCGGAGCTGGTATATCTGTGGAGAGTGGAATTCCACCATTCAGGGGTAGTCAGGGTCTATATAAAAATTATAACCGGGAATTACTTGATATAAGTTATTTTTATGAACACCCTGTTGAATCCTGGGAACTTAATAAAGAAATTTTCTATGATGTTATCGAGAACGCAAAACCAAATAAAGCACATGTTATTTTAGCCCGGATGGAGGAAGAAGGATTAATAAAGTCGATTATAACCCAGAATATTGATAATCTTCATCAGGAGGCAGGTTCAAAAAATGTATATGAATTTCACGGATCATCCAGAAGGGTTCTCTGTACTGAGTGTGGAAATAAGTATGAATTTGAAGATGAATATTTTCTGAACCTACCACCAAAATGTCCAGAATGTAATGGTATTCTCAAACCGGATTATATATTTTTTGGAGAGGAAATTCCGGAACCGACACGTTCTCGTTCTTTTGACGAGGCAATAATAGCTGATTGTATGTTGATTATTGGTACTACCGGTGAAGTTGAACCGGCTTCAACAATTCCCTTCCGGGCCAGTGAGAATGGAGCCCGAATTATAGAAATTAATATTAAGAAATCAAATTATACTGAGGATATAGCCGATGTTTTTATTGAGGGGAAGGCTACAGATATTATGGATAAATTATATAAAAATATTAACCGGTAAATTTGCCTGATATAAAATGCAGGAGTTTGCCAATGTTTAAAGAATATTAACAACAGAGGTGTTAGTATGTCCAGACCAAGTGTAATTGCTATTGATGGTCCGGCTGGCGCCGGTAAAAGTACCCTGGCCCGGTTACTGGCAAATAAGCTTGGGTATAGATATCTAGATACCGGAGCAATGTATAGAGCTTTAACCTGGCTTGCTTTAGAGAGTGGTATTGATATTGATAATTCT
>JADQBU010000147.1 GCA_016278435.1 Halanaerobiales bacterium | reverse complement strand
GATCTCATGGACCTGGGTATTATAGAATAGTTTCTTGCTGGCCACAAGATAAAGGTCTTTTTCCTTAAGGCCCATGGAAACTGCCGGCAGATTACCTTCTTCCGCAGCCAGAGGTATCTCAGCCATAAAGAAAAGATCTGAATGGTTATCATCGTTAAAAATTGCTTCTCCTCCGACTTCTACCCCTGAGTATAAAACGATAGCTTCAACCCTCTTTTTACCATCAAATATTTCCCCACTAACTACTCCCCTCTGAGGCATAATATAAGCAGTAGGGGCTTTTAGTAGATCATTAACATAAGCTGCCTGTCCAACATTACTCAAAAATAATAGTATTAAAATAGATAATATGATTGCAACTTTCTTTGTCAATTAGTTTCCTCTCCTTCAAGTTCATTGATTTTTTGTTCCAGCTTTTTTATTCTGCTCACTAAATCCGGCAGACGCCGGCGGAAGGCCTGTTCCTTTAATTCATCCCGGTGAGCATGGGCGGGATTGCCTGAATACATTACCCCTCCCGGCACATCTTTAGTTACCAGACTCTTGGCAGTTATAACACTATTGGCACCAATTTTTACATGATCAGATACACCGGCATTCCCGGCAAGAATCACCCTGTCTCCTACTGTACTACTTCCTGCAACTCCCACCTGGCCGACTATCAAAACTTCTTCACCTATTTTGACATTGTGACCAATTTGAACCAGATTATCAATCTTACTACCTCTGCCGATAATTGTGGAACCACTGGCAGCCCTGTCCACAGCTGAATTAGCACCAATCTCTACTTCATCCTCAATTACTACATTACCCAGTTGTGGTATTTTATGATGACCATTTTCATCGGATACATAACCAAATCCATCTGCCCCGATTACAGAACCGGAATGAATAATGACATTGGAACCAATAATCGAGCCATACTCTACTACAACCAGGGGGTGAAGAATCGTATTACTGCCAATTTTCACTCCACAGCCTACATAAACCCCGGGACCCAGAATTACATTATCACCGACTTCAACATCCTCTGCTACTACAACCCGAGGATGGATAGATACCCCATTGCCCAGTTTAGCTGAATCAGAAATAACAGCACCCGGATGGATTCCCGGTTTATAATAAGGATCAGAGGCAAAAAGTCCGGCAATCCGGGCATAGGCAAGGCGTGAATCTGATACCAGCAGTATATCTTGCTTTTTATTATCACTGTACTTTTCCGAAACAACTACCAGTCCAGCCCCGGCCTGACAGGCCTGTCTAAATTTATCTATATCTTCAGCAAAGGTTACAGTATCTGAACTGCTTTCCTCAACCCCGCTGGCCATTTTAATCTTGCGGTCGGAATTGCCTATAAGTTTTCCTCCCACATAATCAGCCAGTTCTCCAGCTTTATAGATCTTTTTACTGCCCATCTGAATTATCACCCTCAACTGTGACTTCATCCAGTCTCTTGATTACCTCACCGGTAATATCGATCCCACCATACTGAACATTCTTTTTGTAAAGAATAATTTCCAGATTCTTCTCTTTAGTTATTTCCTCAAGGACATCATTAATCTCCAGATTTAGCTGGTCTTCAAGCCTCTGTTTGTTATCTATAAATTCCATATAGATATTATCCAGTTCCTGGTCCTTGTTCTCCCCGCTTAAATTCTGTTCCTTCTGGGAATAATTCTTTTCCAGGTTATCACCGATATCTGAGAGCTGTTTTTGCAGGGTCTGGGCCCTTTCACTCCTGGTCAGCACAGCATCCATATCCAGTATTCCAATTCTGTTTTGCTGGCCCGCACATCCGGACAAAGTTAGAATCATAAGCAAAATTACTGCTATTATTAAAAACTTTTTTGCCATTCTAACTCTCCTCTCTCAGCATCTGTTGATATTCATTTCTCATATCTTGTACAATCTGCTGCTGGAATTCAATTCCTGCTTGACTCCTGTTAATCAGTTCCTCTTCTCTTCTTGCTATTTCCTGCTGCATAAGTTCCTGCTGTTCCCTGCTATAAGCCTGCAGTAATCTGATGTTAATTTCCTTTTTTTTCTCAACATCCTGGTTTATTTCCTGTTCTATTTCCTTCTGTGCAGCCACAAACTGCTGGTCAAATTCTTCTTGAAGTCCCTGGACTTGATTGTTTATCTCTTCTTCCAGGCTGGCCTTTTTCACGGCCAGTTTTTCTTCCTTCAATTGATTAATCTCATCCAGTTTATCCTGATATTTTTGCTTTTCAGCCGGTGTTAAATCGATTAAATCCAATTTTAGTTTATAATTTAAAACTTCATTATAATACTGAGTATCAAGCTTCTGCTTGTACTGACTAAGTTCTACGGCTTTCTCTTCCAGAATTTTAGCAGCCATCTCCTCTACCTTATTCTGGTATAATTCTTTTTTAGCCATAACCCTTTCCTTATATTCTTCTTCTTTCTGCTGGATATATTCTTCTACTTCGTTTTTAAGGGTATTTTCCCGCTCCTTGACTTTCTCAGTATACTGGCTGCGGATCTTGGCCTGCTCGGACTCCAATGTCTTTTGAACCTCTTCCCTGATTTTTTCCAGGTCATCCAACCTATTTTCAAGCTGCATTTTTTGATTGGAAAGGTTTAACTCTTCCTGACTATTTTCACTGTTGGCGGATGTCTCCGGGTTAATATCTCCTACTGCCGGGATGACTACCTGTTCTACTTCAGGAGTGGGAGATGCCAGTCCTGCTTTAATTACATAATACAGGGTCCCACCGGTCAGAGTAAAAACACACAGAAATATGATGCCGGCAATGATAATTTTACGTAACATCTTCCTCACCCCTTTCTTCTTATTTATTGAGCCGTTTCTTCCTGCTTATCTGCCGCTGGTTGTCCTTTCTTTTCACTGACTTCTGGTCCATTACTCCCGTTAACCATATTTTTTTCATTATTCTTTATATAATCTATTACATCCTGGGTCATATTATAACCACCGTATACAACATTCTTACGGTCAACAACAATCTTGACCTCTTTTTTAGCAGCTACTGAATCAACTGCCTGATCGATTTTGTCCAGGATGTTTTTAATCAACTCCTGTTCCTGGTTACTTAACTCATTTTGATACTGATCAAGCAGTTCCTTCTGCTCTTCCTCAGGAAGATCCTGAGCCTTCTCTTCCAGTTCAGACTGCATCGAGCGGGCAATTTCATTTAATTGTTTCTCTGCTTCGGCCTTATCCGGGTGTTCATTGAAAAGATTCTGCAAATCCACATAGGCAATCTTGCCCTCTGTCTCACTCCTGGTCCAGAAGCGGTTAAGGGGTTTCTCGATGTAGAAAACTGCTGCTGTGATTATTATCAGAATTACGAGGATGATTAATAAATACTTCCAACCTCTCATAATAGACCCCCTCCACTACTTCTCGTAATGTCAAAAAATCTTTTAAAATATATAGTCAAAACCCTGTTATAGTAGGG
>JADQBU010000342.1 GCA_016278435.1 Halanaerobiales bacterium | reverse complement strand
AATCATGGAGGCAGTGAATGTTGGTTTTAAATTGGACACCTATACCAACGGGAGCCAGTGGTGTAACCGGCCAGAGAGGCCGGATTTTTTTATGTCCTGATATTTAGTAAAACATATAAGAGAAAACCTGGAAAGGATAAAATATCTTAATATACATTTAAAATTAAATAATAAAGGGGGAGGTTAGTATACAATTTTAATGGCATCTTAAACAATTTTAAATAGAACAAGAGGAGGAGAGTAATTGAATAATTATAGTAAATTTTTAACTTGCTTAGTAGTAATAAGTCTTCTGATTGCAATTTTTACAATACCTCTTATGGCAGCAGAAACTAAGTGGGGCCCCCGACTTAATTTAGAAGGGAAAATGGGGGATGATGATAAAGGTTTTACTGGTCAGGCCGGAGTATTATTTCCTTTAAGTTACAAACAGGACATTAATTCTCTTATCTATACCGATCTCCGGGGAATGTTTAATGAAAGTGATGCTACAGAAGCAAACTTTGGTCTTGGCGTCAGAAAATTTGTCAGGGAACGGAATATAATAGTTGGCGGATATGTCTTTCGCGACTGGCGGCATCAGTATGATAACAACTGGAATCAATGGACAGTTGGAGCTGAATTACTTACCGATAAAATTGACTTCAGGGTAAATGGCTATTTCCCAGTTGAAGATAAGGTACTGGCTCAGAACCTTGACGATGATCAAATACTGGTTATAGGCAATAATGTATTATATGAAGAAGCTCAATTACATACATACTATAAGACTATGAATGGCTATGATATTGAAGTGGGTAAAGTATTTAAAGGAAATTTACCGTTAGATCTGGGAGTCTATCTAAGGATGTTTAAATTCTCTGGTGATGACCTGAATAACCTGGAGGGGAAAGGAGTCCGGAT
Source organism: Halanaerobiales bacterium (assembly GCA_016278435.1). Classification (GTDB taxonomy): domain Bacteria; phylum Bacillota; class Halanaerobiia; order Halanaerobiales; family JADQBU01; genus JADQBU01. Next base: position 2,600 of record JADQBU010000342.1, on the reverse strand, counting down.
TAATACTACCTTTGATATCTGGGAAAACTCAAAGATGAAAGTAGGATTCGACTGGCAGGATGATAATGTCAGGGGGTCAAGCCTGGAAACTACTGTAGGTTTTTCTATTCCGTTTGGAAAAGGCATTACTACCAGTGATGGAATATCAGATAACATTCTTACTAAAAAAATGCTGGAACCTGCCAGACGTGATATAGATATAGTTGTAAGTGAGACAAATCCCAGAAGAGAGGATATTAAAGATCCTGCGCCTGTTCTGGATCCGGCTTCCGGCCAGGAGGTTAATAATGCCTGGTATGTAACAGCTGATGGTGAAGGAGACGGAAGCAGAGAGAATCCAACCAATCTGTCTGAGCTGACAGACTCTGGTGAAGGAGATGAAATTATAGCCGGTGAGAATGATATTATTATTCTCCTCGGTGATGATGGGCCAATTAATGCAGATGACTACAGTGAACAAGAAACTTACTTTCCCTTATTATCCGGGCAAAAACTACTATCACCCGGAGGCTACGCATTACTTGCCAGTGGAAACGGCAGGAGTGTCAAGTTTTATCCTGAAACAAATGGTATACAGGCAACCCTTACCAATGACTCTGGATTTAACATAGTTCAGCTGGCAGATAATACTACGGTTTCAGGAGTAAAATTTACTGATGGCCTTAATGCAATTTACGGAGGAGGAGTTTCAGGAGACTTACAGGTTAGTAATAATAATATTAATACGGCCAGTGGATATGGAATCTATATCACAGGTGACGAGATTGAAAATATTGCTGTAAATAATAATATTATTGATGGGATACTTAATGATGGTATCAGATTGGACCTTTCGAATACAACTGAAGAAATGTTGATAGGTGCTCTTTCGGAAGAGCCTGATTCAGCTAATGATAAGATATTATCGGTTACTGTAACCGGTAATGCGATTAATCAAACTGGTGGAGCAGGGCTTAACCTGGATCTGGATTCTGATAATGAAAGTACCCTGCTGGTTTCTGATAATATAATTAAGAACGCTAATATGGCTATAGGGATTAAATCTGCAAGCTTTTCGCCCAGTGAAATAATGCCAGATCAGGCAATAGATATCAGGTCCTTTGCTGACGGGAATAATTCTGTTAAAATTATTGATAACCAGGTGACAGAATCGGATTATGGTGGTGGTACAACCTTGTACTTAAACGGGGGATCAACAGGGGAGGAACCCGGTTTATCTGTTTTAGTTACAGATAATCAATTTATGAGTTCATTTTCTGCAGATTTATATTCGACCGCTAAAAGTGAACTACTATTTTCCAGAAATGAAGTTGTTGAATCTGCTAATAATATGATTGATACTTCAGGGTTTTCAGCCAGCCGTAGTAGTAGATCAGGAATATATATTTACTCTGATGCTGATGGGGAAACTAATGTTCAAATTTTTGATAATGAAATAATGATTGATTATGGTATATATCTAGATTTGAATACTGGAGGAATAAATACGTCGGGATACCGGGAACTCAGTAATAATAATCCCGATTTAAATATTACAGTTTCCGGTAACAATATTCAATCAGCTGAAAATCATGGTCTTAGAATGGATTTGGATTCCGCTGGTGACAGCAACTTGTTGGTATCTGGAAATGAGATTAAGGGTAATTACGATGAGAGAATTCCTGTATATACTCCCTCAGTGGGAATAAGTAGTACAGGAATATATGTTGACTCTTTTGTCTCAGGAGAAAATAATATTGATATTATAGAAAACAATTTAGCCTATAATTATGAAAGTAATGACGTATATAGAATTGGAGCCAGTGGAATTGAAGGTGGTGGAGTAAGTGTAAGAACCACTGGGCAAGGACCAGCTGATATCAATATTTCCAGAAATATAATTGAGAATAGCTTTTATGAGAGTATTGGTGTATATGCTGAGCAGATTTCTGATCTCAGTTTAAATGTAACCGACAATCAAGTAACCAATTCTAATGGTAATGGTATATATCTTCACACATATGACAGTTCCCTGGAAGTTAATGTTACAGGAAATACTGTTACTGCAGGTGAATATGGAATCACAGTATCAGGAGCCGTATCTTCGGGTGATTCAATACTTGACATATTAATGAGAGGGAATATCCTGAACGAAGGATTAGGAGGAATCAAACTGGTCTCGTACAGTAATGTAGATTATACAAGTACTATAAATGCTGTAGTAAATGATAATATTTTTGGAAATGAGATAGAAAAACCAGGATTGAAAGCTGGTGAAGTTATAAATATCACAGGAAACCAGGCCGGATTATTTGAAGAAGCAAGCCTGGAATAAGTTAAGCAAATAAGACATAAGAAAAATACTTTTGCGCAAGAACCCTACTTTATAGTTAGTAGGGTTCTTTTTGTATGGTGCGCCCAGCATGGGCCCTTTCTAGTCGGTGAAAGTCCGATACGGGGGTTGATAATGCCAAACCGTAGCTTAAGACAAGGGTTTCCATCGTGAAGTGAAATCTGAAGGAATTCGGCGGCAAAACTTCGTTCTGAAGAATAAGAACCAGGATAAAGGAAAATGTAAGTAAATCGGGAATTATAGAAGTGGTGATATAAAAATGACACTA
>JADQBU010000129.1 GCA_016278435.1 Halanaerobiales bacterium | reverse complement strand
AGCTCCAGATTGATGGTCGGAGTCTCCTGACCGGTTTTTACGGTTACATTCTGTACAGCCACATAATCTTCGCTATCAATTTTACCATTTATGTTACGGTCGAGCCAGGCTACCAGCTGCCAGCTTCCCGGTGGAGCTTCCAGAATGAAATTCCCCTCAGGATCCGGGCGGCTGATAGTACTACTCTGTTTCAACTGCTCACTATCAGCATAAATGGTAAATATTTTTATGTCTGAAACCGGATTACTGACACTTGATTCCACCGTTTTATTACCGGTGATATTGCTATCTACCGGAACATCAAGATTGAGCGCCCCGGCGATATTAACCAGTCCTGCCCCATATCTCGAATCTTCTCCTTCCGGCCCCAGATCAACCGCAGTACTTTTCAATAAATATTTAATATAATAAGGGTCTGTATATCCCATACTGTGTAGGAGGGCAACAATTCCTGTTACATGGGGAGTAGCCATAGAAGTTCCCTGGGCCCAGGAGTATTCATAAACAGGTTTTCCAGAATTATTAAGATAACCTGATGTACTCAGAATCGTATTATAAGGAGTATTGTATTCTGTACTGTCTCCACCGGGTGCCACCAGATCGAGATCGGGACCGTAATTTGAATAATAGCTGACCTGACCAATGGGTCCGACCGCCCCAACACTGATGACATCGGGATATTCGGCTGGATAGAGGATAGGAGTTTTACCGTTATTGCCGGCAGCAGCAATAATAGAGATACCCCGGCTGACAGCGTTATGTATGGAATCACCCAGTGACCTGGAATCAAAGGAACCGGCCAGGCTGAGATTAATGACATCAGCCCCATGCTCCAAAGCCCAGTTAATTCCCGAGATCAGGTTGCTGTAGCCACCACTGCCGTCAGAGCCGATAACTCTGACCGGCATTATCTTTACCTGCCAGTTTACTCCTGCCACTCCGACACCATTGTTTGTCACTGCCCCGATAATGCCGGCTACATGGGTACCGTGGCTGAAACTGGTCGCATTATCGGTGGGGTCATTATCATTATCGACAAAATCATATCCGGCTACCAGGTTATTCTTGAGGTCCGGGTGTCCGGGTAGAATACCGGTATCGATTACTGCCACCACTACTTCTCTACTTCCCTGAGTTAAATCCCAGACAGGTTCCAGGTTAAGCATCTTCAGATTCCACTGTTTCTCATATTCCGGGTCTCCGGGAATGGACTGAATATGTACAGGATAATCAGGTTCTATATAGGAGACGAGGGAGTTTTCTGACAGTCCGACCACGGCCTCTCTGGATTGAAAATCTATCTTATATGTATCTGTCGATATTTTTCGGATAACCATACCCTTATTATGCAGTATCTCTGTTTTCAGGTAGTTTTCACTGACATTTTGCTTGAGTTTAATTATATAAGCAGCCGGGTCAACGGCAGCGGTATTCATCTGATAGAAGTTAATATCGGAAGAATTAGTTGGCTGGGCCAGTTTGAATGGGACCGTCTCTCTCTTTTCCGGATTGATATTGATCTTGCCGGAGATCACCCCGGTTGTTTGAGACAGGGTTTCCTGATATGTGCAGCCGCTGATAATAAATGTTATAATAATTGTAGATGTTATTAAAAGTATAATCTTTCTGCTTAATTTAGCAATCATTGATTTTCCTCCATTTTTAGTAATTATTTAAGTAATTAAATTGCAGTAATTTCTGGTAATTTTCAGGGTAAACAGCAGATAAAACCTGTGTATTATATTATTTAGCACAGAGACGGCAAATCCTGCTGGTAGATACTGGTATCAGACACCGTCTCTTCCATAATTTGCATAACGGATAGTATTTACGCTGCTGTCAGTCAATGGTATAATTGTTGATGGACAGGAGCGGATTAATATGTTTTTACTTAAAAGTAATTTTCTGAAAGACCTTATTATATTACTTAGTGTTACCATTTTGCTGGGGACGGCTCTGGTCCTGGCAGGTGGTTATATTACCGATAATTATTTTTCCCAGATGGTCAGTGGTATTATTGGGGAATACGGGGTATATGATTTCCTGTTTACACTGGCCCGGGATAAAGAAGAAATGGCTTTGAGCCAGATTAAGAATGTAATCAATACAAGTTTGCCTGGTATTGAGATAAAAGCAGGACCCGAGATTGCCGGTAGTAGTAATTACCTGATCAAACTACCTGAAGAATATAAAAACGAACAGATTTATACCAGTATAAACAGGTATTTCGACGGGATACCTGGTTTAATGGGTATCAACATCATTACTGAGCCGCGCCTGATTGTCCGCGGCTTTCGCGGTGATTCCCTGCAGATAGTAAGACCACTACTTGATAATATCAAAGGTGTTGACTTCAGTTATAAGATCGGTGATGGGGTTGATATTGTACTGGAAGACCCGGAACAGATTTCCGATGTTAAGAAGGCGGTCAATAAAATACTTGGGGAATATAAGATATTTGAAGTCAGATATCCACTACAGCAGCATCCCGAGGACACACAGCAGTTAAAAAATCAGATTCTATCCCTGATTAATGAGTACGAGGTTACTGAAGTCAAGGATGTTACCAGTGATACCGAATCGAGCCGGGCTTCCCTTCTTAAAAGTTTGAAAGAGATGAAAGATTTTCTGGTTTCTTATGCCAGTAAAATTGTAATCAAAGATGTTGAAAATATAGAAGAAGTTTCTATCGGCAGTGACCTGATTATTCACGGTGATGAGGAAGATGTGCTGCTGGAGGTTATAGATAACAGTAATGATACCCTGACTGCACTGATCAGACAGGGTAATATTGAAAATATCTCTCAGCCAGGTGTTTATCTCCGGCGTAATGATAAATATCTGGGGGAAGGGGAGGTCGTTAATCCCCGGCAGGATCTGGCTGAAGCACTGGCCCGGCTGAATGAGATAACCCCCCAGCTCAATGTGTTCCTGGACCAGAGTGAACAGCTTCTGGAATATAGTGACCGGATTAATACTGATCTTGATACAATTAACTCCGGTATAGACCAGCTGAGTGAGACCAGCAGTAAGATCAATGAGTCTTTATCCCTCTGGAAGGAGGAGGATCTCTCCTTATTTCTCAACGATATAGTTAGAATCCTGGATGAGATTAAGGCCAATGTTGGGGACATGGGTGAGGTACAGAGTGAGCTGATAAAAACCAGTAATAACCTGAAGGAAGGGGCCGGGATGATCGAGGAAAAGATAATCTTTATTCCCCGCGGTAATAGCTTATATCAGGAACTAAACCAGCTCAAGGAGATCTTTTTAAAGCTATCTTCACTGCTGGATGATAATTATGACCTGGTTTCGGAACAGACACAGAATATGGCTCCTCTTTTATCATCTATCGATGAAAGCAAGAATAAGATCAACCACCTACTGGATATGGAGAGTACTTTAAGCAGTGGTGTTCAGCTGGAAAGTATAGGGACTATCCTTGATAATGTCCGGGAAACAGCTGAGGTAATTAATACCAAAGAACTACAGGATAAATTGAAATCAATC
>JADQBU010000012.1 GCA_016278435.1 Halanaerobiales bacterium | reverse complement strand
TGGATTTGTGGGTCAAAATTCAGCAGGACTGGCGGGAAGATGAAAAATTGCTCCAGAGGCTGGGATATAAGAGTTAATAATTATGATATATTATAATATATTATGAAAAATTTATTATAAAGAAGGATATTATAAATTTATAGAGAAATATTACTATAAATTGAAGTAAGGAGTGAAAAATTAAAATGGCGATTAAACCACGTGATATGGCAAAAATGATCGACCATACCAATTTGAAATCGACCAGTACTGTTGAAGATATAAAGACATTATGTGAGGAAGCACAGGAACATGAATTTGCAGCTGTCTGTATTAATCCTATTTTTGTTCCCCTGGCAGTAAAACTACTTAAAGATACCTCGGTTAAAGTGGATACTGTTATTGGCTTTCCCCTGGGGGCTAGTACTTCTGAGACCAAGGCCTTTGAAACAAAAAATGCTATAAAAAATGGAGCCCGGGAAATAGACATGGTCATGAATCTGGGGGCCTTTAAATCAGGGGCTGATGACCTGGTCAAGGCCGATATTAAGGCAGTTGTAGATGCAACCAAGGCTGCCGGTGTAACTTCAGATATTATTGTCAAGGTTATTTTAGAGACCTGCTATCTGGATGAAGATGAGATAGTCAAGGCCTGTGAAATAGCCAAAGATGCCGGGGCAGATTTTGTCAAGAGTTCTACCGGGTTTGGACCAGAGGGAGCAAGGGTAGAAGATATCAGTATAATGCGTAAGACTGTAGGCAGAGATATTGGTGTTAAGGCTGCCGGAGGTATTAGAAACTTTGAACAGGCCCTTGATATGCTGGATGCAGGAGCCAATAGAATAGGTACCAGTTCCGGTGTGACAATTGTAACCGATCCTGAAGATGATTAATTCAAATGGGTATCATCAAAACAGAGGCAATTATCTTAAAACAATTTGATCTGGGTGAAGCCGATAAAATTATTACCTTTTATACCAGAGATTACGGCAAGGTCAGGGCTGCAGTAAAGGGAGTGAGAAAAACTAAAAATAGTCTCTCTGGCCTGGTTCAGTCCTTTAATTATTGTGAGATCAAGGTTTACCGGGGAAGATCACTGGCCAGGTTAAATCAGGTTGAAGGTAAGTATTCATTCTCATTACTGCGAGAAGATCTACATAAGATGGCATATGCCTCATATATGGCCGAAATGGTTGAAAAAGTGGGGATGGAAGACAATCCAAATCCGGAACTATTCTCATTACTTCTGACAACTTATCATAAACTGCTGTCAGCCGGGCAGGAAGAATTAGACTATATTAACCTTATCTTTAAAGTAAGGATTCTATCTCTTCTTGGTTTTAAGCCACAGTTACAGGAATGTATTGATTGTGGTCGGGAAGTTAAGACTGGACCAAATAATTATTTCTCGATTGCTGGTGGTGGAATTCTCTGTCCGGAGTGCCGGGCAAAAACGATTAAAGATAACCTTTACTACTTCAATGGGGAAGCCCGGGGAGTATTGAAGAAGATTCTGGATACAGGTTTAAAGCTACCACCTTATCTTAAAATTTCTGGAAAGGCTCTGGAGGAACTTGATGATTTAATCGACCGTTTCATTATTTACCATCTTGATCTGAATCTAAAATCAACAAAATTTCTGCATATGATCAGGAATTTAGGTTAAACTTAATAAGAGGTGATTAATATATGGATACCCTGGATAAAATAGATATAATCCGTCAGCGAATGAATGTGAGTTACCAGCAGGCAAAACAGGCCCTGGAAGAATCAGATGGTGATATTCTGGAGGCTTTAATCTTACTGGAGAAATACGGAGGAAAGAAAAAGCAGGAACAGGAAAAAGAAAATGATTATAATAAATTCCGGGTAAAAAGTCAGGAATTAGTTGATAAATTAAAAGAGATAATAAAAGAAGGTAATGTCAGTAAGATTTCTATCAAAAATGAAGAAAAAACCCTGCTTGAGATTCCTGTTACTGCTGGTGTAGTTAGTCTAGTACTTTTCCCTTATATAACCATTCTGGCCGGCCTGGCTGCCATGTTTAAAGAATATACCCTGGAAATTAATAGAAAAAAAGAAAATGTTAAAGATGATAGCTTTAATGTTGCTGAAGAGTTTGATTCAGATAATGAATACTGACTTTGAAGGTAAAAATGACCGGATAGTTCAGGATTCTACCTCGTCCCTGCTGGGATGAGGTTTTTAACTATCTATTAACTGGAAATATATGGAATATGAAATCGAAATGAAAGGTGGAAGTTAGATGAATTTTCAGGAAATTATTCACAAGTTAAATGAATTCTGGGGAGCACAGAAATGTGTAATTGAACAGCCCTATGATACAGAAGTAGGCGCGGGGACGATGAGCCCATCAACTTTTTTGCGGGCCCTTGGTCCAGAAAATTGGAATACGGCTTATGTCCAACCGTCACGGAGACCGGCAGACGGTAGGTATGGAGAAAACCCCTTCCGCTTACAGCGTTATTTTCAGTACCAGGTAATTATGAAACCTTCACCTGATAATATTCAGGAGGTTTATCTCGATAGTTTAAGGGCCCTGGGTATAGATGTACTTAAACATGACATACGTTTTGTAGAAGACAACTGGGAAGCACCGACCCTGGGAGCCTGGGGTCTGGGCTGGGAGGTATGGCTTGATGGTATGGAGATTACCCAGTTCACTTATTTCCAGCAGGTAGGAGGCCTGGACTGTAAACCGATAACAGTGGAGATAACTTATGGTCTGGAGAGAATTGCCATGTATATTCAGGAAGTAGATAGTGTATTTGATATAAGATGGGTTGATGATATTAATTATGGAGATGTAAACCATCAAGCCGAGGTAGAACATTCTGCCTACAATTTTGATGAATCTGATACTGAAACTCTCTTTATGTTATTTAACCTTTATGAAAAAGAAGCTGAGAGAATCCTGGATAAAGGGCTTGTTCTTCCGGCATACGATTATACCCTTAAGTGTTCTCATACCTTTAATTTACTTGATGCCCGGGGGGCAATCAGTGTTACTGAAAGAACAGGATTTATCAGAAGAGTCAGGGCCTTAGCCCGTAAATGTGCCAGTAAATATGTAGAAAAACGAGAGGAACTTGGATTTCCGTTACTAAAAGGGAGTGATAAGGTTGAAGCATAAAGCAGTTCTGGAAATAGGGACCGAGGAAATTCCGGCCAAGTTAATCAGCCGGATTCATAAAGAACTAATGACCACAGCCGGGGAATTATTACAAAACAACAGAATAAAAACAGAAGAGATTGAAGTTCTGGGGGCTCCCCGCAGATTAACCCTGATATTAGATGGAGTTTATGAATATCAGGATGATATAGTTGAAGAGATAAAAGGGCCACCATCCAACATAGCATTTGATGATCAGGGTAAACCCACAAAGGCTGCTACAGGTTTTGCCAGCAGCCAGGGCTTAGAAGTAGATGAACTGGAGGAAAGGGATACAGATCGCGGAAAGTATCTTTTTGCTGTTATTGAGAGAGAGGGAAAACCAGTTGTAGATCGGAAGAGCACACG
>JADQBU010000019.1 GCA_016278435.1 Halanaerobiales bacterium | reverse complement strand
AGTTTTAATAACTTTTTGGCATTTAGGCCGAGGACTTTTTCTTTTGTTTCCTGGCTGATATTTTCAAGCTTTTCTACTGTCTTAACCGGCTCAAAATCGGCCATATCAAAGGGATAGTCACTACCCAGGAAAATTTTATCACTACCTTCACTGTTAATCAGAAATTCCAGAGCCGGGCCATAATGGGTAATAGTATCGAAGTACATATTTTTAAAGTAATCCCCGGGGAATTCATCAATAAATTCTTTGGGTTCAGGCCGGACTTCAAAACTATGGGTAAACCTACCTCTCTGGTAAGGTAAATAGCCACCAGCATGGACAAATCCCATCTTTAAATCCGGGTGTCTATCAACAACCCCACCATGAATAAGGGTAGCAGCAGTAATCGTTGTTTCCAGAGGATTACCGATTGAGTTGGTAAAATAATATTTTTCTAAGCCGGCCTTATCCCCGACATAATAAGGATGGAAGAGAACAAAAATATCTAACTTCTCGGCCAGTGCAAAGAGCGGTTCAAACTCTTCGCCATCAAAATATTTACCCTCAAGATTAGCCCCGATCATAATAGAAGGCATACCCAGCTCAGTACTTAATCTTTCCAGCTCTTCTAAGCTGGCATCTATATCCTGCAGAGGTAAGGTCCCCATCCCCACGAAATTTTCCGGGTATTCCTTAACCCACTCGGCAATGGCATCATTAAGTAACCTGGAGATTTTGACTCCGGTTTCAACATTGTTCCAGTAATGAAAGATGGTCGGTGAAACAGAGAGAGCACACATATCTATACCCTTTTCCTTCATTTCATTTATGCGGTATTCGGGATCATAAAATCCCTTATCCAGGGGATAGACATAACCCTGTTCATGAACCAGGTTTTCTACCCCATCTATCATTTCTCTTTTTACACCTATTTTATCTTTCATATTTTTATCTTCAATTAATTTCAAATAGCTTTCGGGAATAAAATGGCTGTGAATATCTATATTCATTTTCTTTAGCCTCCATTTATTAGTATAGTTATCAGTAATCTATCACCATCATTTAACTCAGTACTTAATCCTTTATATCCACTAATACTCCTGCCGTTTAATAGAATCCGGATACCCGGAGTTAATTTATCACCTTTAATTAATTCATCCCTCACCCCCTTGTACTGCTCATCCAGTTGGTATAAAAGTTCTTTTACAGAAAGATGATCTAAAATTTCCAGCCTGGTTTTTGCCGGTAATATATTGTCAAGAATACCTATTCTGGCTACCTGTATCTCCACCTATTTTTCTTCCCCTTTGATAAATTCCAGGGCATTACCGGAACAGTAATCCACACATCTGGGTTCTCCCCCACAGAGGTCACATTTCAGGACACCGGATCCGGTTTTATTAATAAAAATAGCATCGAAAGGGCAGGCCTCAATACAGTTATAACAGTCAATACATTCTTCCCCATCATATTTAACAAAATCTTTTTCCTTTGTTAAAGCTTCAGTAGGGCAGGCCTCAACACAGAGAGGGTTTTCACACTGTCTGCAGACAACTGCTTTACCGGGAACCGGAAAGTCAATATCTACCTTGAGCAGTGCTTTTTTAGGATTAAATTCATCTTCATGGCCGACTGAACAGATTAATTCACACAACCTGCAGGCTACACATTTATCTTTATCTACACGTATATAATTCATCTAAACTCACCTTTTATTTTTAGTTTTGTAATAACTTAAAGGCCCAGTTTTTCGATTGTACTGGCCCTGGGTATACCTTGACCATCCCAGCCGCGCAGATGATAGTACTCTGTCAACATCTTTTCAAAACCTTCCCGCGGTATACTCTGGCCACTGGGAGGTCCATCAGGTAAAGGATCTGCAAAGACCCGCTCCGGGAGTGTATCATCGTTGCGGGTTTTTCCTTCCCGGTTATTAAATAACCTGATCTGGGTTTCAGACCTCTCGGCCAAATCCATCAGGTCCTGCTCTGTATATTCGAGCCCGGTTAACAGGGTTAAATATTCTGCATAGTCCTTAATGCTGATCGGAATAAACTTCCCGGGAAAATCACAGATCAAGAGCGAATGGAAGATAAGTGTCTCGTTAAACTGATCCCTGACAATCTCTGCTTTACCCTCAACTGTAAAGGGTTCAACACCTCCGAGTACTTCCACCGCTGGAGGCCAGGCCCTTCTATGACAGGCTCCCCTCGGTGTTACAGCATAGGTTAAGCCAGCTCCAAAGGCTGCCCGGGGATCATAAGCGGGAAACTCCATCCCCTTACTATGCATGGCAAACTTCTCAGAGCCTTTACCAACCCTCTCTGCCGCTATCTTTACACCTTCAGCCAGCAGGTCACCAATACCTTCTCTTTTACCTATCTTTTCAATCAAGGCCAGGGCAACTTCATCATTACCAAATCTAAGGTCCAGACCGTCAACTTCCTCCCGGCTTAGAATTCCTTTTTCATAACATTCCATAGCCCAGCCGACTACACCGCCGGTGGAAATAGTATCAATTCCATACTGATCACATAACCTGTTGGCCTTGATGACCGCAGGTAAATAATCTATTCCCAGGTTAGAGCCGAGCAAACCCAGGGACTCATACTCGGGTCCTTCTACTATTTCTCCTTTATATTTACCCTTACTTACTTTAGTCACTTTTGAGCAAGGAGTAATACAACCATAGCAACCGCGACTGGCTACTGTATATGCTGCTACCCCTTCTGCACCCAGCTTATCTTCAGCCCCGGGAAAGACTCCGGTCTGAAAGTTGCGTGTAGGCAGCATTCCGGCTTCATTGGTAATATTCAGGGTCATCGGTGTCCCGTATTTCATCCGTCCCTGGGCTATTTTACTATCTTTTCTGGCCATAAAATCATTTTTCAATTTGGCCAGTAATTTTTCATTATCGGCAGCTTTAATTCCACCGGTGCCCCATACAGCCATACCCTTCAGGTTCTTGGAACCCATAACGGCTCCTCCGCCTCCACGGGCAGCCTGCCGGTAAAGTTCACTATTAATTGTGGCAAATTTACACAGTTTCTCCCCGGCGGGGCCGATAGCCATAATGCCGACATCCTCTTCCCCGAAGGCCCTCTTGATTTCCTCTTCGGTTGTAAAGGCATCTTTTCCCCAGAGGTCAGCGGCATCCTCAATTGAAATTTCCTGGTTATAAATTTTAATATAAGAAGGTTTCTGGGCCTTACCTTCGATAAGCACACCATCATAACCGCAGTTCTTCAGTTCAGTAGCTATATAACCACTGGAATAAGCATCCAGAAAACCACCGGTCTGCGGTGATTTGGTAACAATTACATATTTAGACCCATTGGGTACAATCGTACCTGTTGCCGGGCCGGTTAAAACCAGAATCTTATTTTCAGGACCGAGGGGATCTACCCCTGGTTCTAGATAATCATATAATAGTCTGGCTCCCAGAGCCCTACCACCCACAAATTTCTTTAAAATATCGGGTGAGACCTCCAGGTCTTCCCAGCTTTCTGTAGTCAAATCGATTTTAAGTATCTTTCCCATCCA
>JADQBU010000261.1 GCA_016278435.1 Halanaerobiales bacterium | reverse complement strand
AAAAGAGATCTTGCTTTTATAAGGCAAGATGATAGAGATGAATGATAAAAAGAAAGGAAAATGACATTATGAAAATACCAGAAAAAGCAGACTTATGGGTTCAAACATATAGAAAATTAAATGATGATGCACTTTATGATTATCTTAGGGAAACTTTTAAAGAAAAACTCTCCACAGATTTTCTGGATAAGGTAGATATAGTTGATTTTTTAATTAACTATTTAAATAACCTGGATCGTCAAAAAGAACATTATAAGATCTTAAAATTAATTGATATGATATATAAATATAATTATAACAGTTTCAAAAAGGGTGATTATCAATACATAGATAGCTATATTCTGGATATTAAGCTTTTTAAAGATGAAATAACTTTAAATGATTTTGCTAATCTCACTGCTGCCCCTGTTGAATCTATAGACAAGCTTATAGAATTTCATAAAAAGCTTGTTTATTACGGACACCATGAACTGGCTTATAAGATTGCAGCCAGGGTATATACTCCTGTTGAAGAAAGTCTAGATCTGATTGTTGGAGCAGAGAAGGATTTTGCTTTTGCAGTATATTTATATAAATGGCAGGAGCATTATGATAAGATAAAAACAGGAGAAGAGGCCAATCGGGAAGAGTTAATCTCCTATCTTGAAGAATATAACTTTTCACTGGATAAATATTATGATAATATTTATAATTATTTAACAGGAGAAGATAATTTATCAAAAGATTTTAATCAGGAATTTGTGGAAGATCAGAGGGTTTTTATTGAGAAAATTAACTGACTATTCCTTAAATATTTGTATGAAAATAAGGGTTTTTCTTTTCAGATAAGTGATAATATCTGGCAGGAAGTACTGTCGTTTCTTCTGGAGAATAAAAACCTGGAAGAACTATTATCTTCGGATGAGTTGTTCATGATAGATAGGGTTGAATTCAGGAAATATCTAATAGGGATGGATTCATTTCTATCCAGTAATGATAACAATCTTTTTCTCATGCTCTGGGGAGCAGTATATCTTTATGATTTCCTATATGAACAGGGAGTTATCTCAAAACTCATCTATAATTCGGCTCAAAAAGTCTTCAGTTGGACCAAAGAAGATGTTCTTTCTGCTTACTCCAAAAATTTATGGAAATATAATTTTATTCATAACTGGTCTAAACCAGATAGTGTTGGACAGTATGTCTTTGAGCAAGAAGAAAAGCTATTTATTAATACATTTCATAATAAAGATGTTGAAAATAGCCCTTTAATATCATCAGGAAAACAGACAAACCAGGAAAATAAAGTGAGGTCTATAAAGGTTGGGCGTAATGATCCCTGTCCCTGTGGCAGTAAAAGGAAGTATAAAAAATGTTGTCTGCGTAAAATGGAAAAACAGACAAGAAAGTGGAAAAATAAACAAAAAACCAGGAGCAGATGCTGGTTGATTGAGGAAATAGAAAAAATGGAGACTAGAGAAATAATTGATAAATTATTTTATTTCGGTATATACTTTAATGCGGATGTCTTCTGGGAAAAGGTTGAAAACTGTTCGTTAGAAGAAGTAGTTGATGAGTGGTATAATAGGTTTTCAATCAGGGCTGGGTATTTTGATCATGATTTTATAAAATTAGCAGCTCAAATTTTAAAAAGCAGGCTGTCGTCTGGTTATAGCTGATTAATCTCAAGTAGAATAATTCAGAATTACAAAACGAGATTTTAATTTAAGCAAATAGATTTAAATTCTTCCTGTAGAGCTGGATGACGGGGGTAATTATCAAGAATACCCTGTATATATTTCTCCCATTCGGTTGCAGATTTATGAATTTCAGTATATATTTTTTTAATATTCAGAGCAACATTAGCCCCATTACGATAGCTGGATCGTTTTTTCTTATTTATATAATTTTGTACCTCCTGCTTATAATAATCAATCATTTTGTGGGGGAATTTATTAATAAGCAAATCTTTATATTTATCAGGATATATTTGATTATCCAGAACTAATTCAAGTATCTTTTCATAATTATCCTGATATTCGTATATTGAAGCAAGAATATTAGCAGTACCCAGGCGGTTACTCTCTTTTAAATAGCTTATTAGATCATTTTCTATTTTATTATCTTCTTTACAGTAATCCAGAATAGATAAATATCTCTCAAACGAGGGGGAGTCTTTAAATTCTTTAATTGAATATTCCAGTGTTTTCTGGTAATTATTTTGTTTCTTATAGTATTCTTTAAGGAAAGTTATATTATCTATTATGCGTCCTTGCCCCTCTTTTTCTCCTTTTAAAGCAGTTTGAACTGCTTTTTCCTCCTGGCCTTTATCCCGGTAAAAACAGACTAATTGATAATAATCCATTCCATATTCAAGGTGTTTTTTTCGTATTTTTAAGTATTTTTCTTCATCATTTAACTGATTTAAATAAATATTCATTATTGATTCCTGATCAAATTTACTATTTGATTTTTCTAATTTATGGATTATTAATTTCAAGTCATTTTTATCTTGAGCTGTGCTAAATATCAAATCGCGGACAGGGTCATCTAAACCAGAATTACCTTTTAGATATTCTTCCATAAATTCATTAATAATTTCCTGACGCAAAGAAGAAGGTACATTAGAATCGATAATCAGTTCTTCCATTTCACTGATATATTCAAAAAAATAATTTTCATCCTCAGCAGGTCCTCCACCATATTGGTTAAATTCTCTTATAATAGTAAGGGCCTGCCTCTTTAAATTTTTTAGTTTTTCAAGATATAATTCATCAGTCATTTTACCGTTATCTTGAATATAATCTAATATTTTAGATTTGATATATTCATTTTCATAGATAAGTTCATTTAGTATGTCTATTAGATCTTCTCTGTTCAAAGGACTAAAAAGCTGTTCCAGTTCATTTTTTAATTTAACTTTTTCTTTTTTAACCTCTTTAAAAGCTTCTTTGTTATTACACCAGTATAAACCGAGGGCAACTATATGTTTGCAAATTCCACCCCAATCATACGGGCAGCTGCAATAATTGATAGAAGGATTATCAATATTCATTTCCACTTCATAATAAGGGTAACTGCTTCCCGAAACTTCAGCTTTAATAGTATTTCCATCGATAACTGAATTATCAACCAGATTCGTCTCATAATAATTTAGTCCTTTATGAAAGGATTGTTCTGTAGCCATATTTCTTAAATCTTCAACACAAAGTCCCATATAATTCACCTCACTGTTATTATATAAAAAATTATTTACCTCAGCAAGGATTTTTATATTTATGTTGAAATCATAATATAGTATAAGTGGCAATAAGTAATCATTTTAAAATGAAATTAGTTATTGATACCTGAAGAAAATTAATTCAAGGGAGTGTATACTATGAGTGGAAAATGTAATTTATGTGAAGAAACTTACACTAAGTCTGGTATGACTCGACATGTTAAATCTTGTATTAAAAAGAATTATTTACAGAAGATAAAAACAGAAGATATAGAAAAATTCATTAGCATTGCAAAAAATTAATTTTTAAATGTCAAGCACAATTTCCCATAAA
>JADQBU010000221.1 GCA_016278435.1 Halanaerobiales bacterium | reverse complement strand
CTGATGGTCAATCCAGATAAAACCGCAGTCAAACAGACACTGCTGGACAGACACTATCTGCGCAAACACGGGGAAAATGCCTATTATGGACAGGAAAACTAACAGTAAGGGGGTTAAATTTGATGGGAAATAAATATTCGATTGGTATTGATTTCGGTACAAAGTCCGGGAGAGCTGTCCTGGTCGAGGTTGAAACTGGTAAGGAGATTGCAACTTCTATTTATGAATACCCTGATGGGGTGATCGATCAGGAACTACCCCTGGCTGAGGAGAAGGTTGAACTGGGTACAGACTGGGCCCTGCAGAATCCGGATGACTATCTGCAAGTAGTTTATAGGACAGTTCCGGCGGTAGTAAAAGAAGCAGGGGTAGAGGCAGAGCAGGTTATCGGTCTGGGCATAGATTTTACAGCCTGTACCATGCTGCCGGTTGATGAAGCCGGTGAACCTCTATGTAATAAGCAGGAGTTCCGGAACAGACCAGATGCCTGGGTTAAACTATGGAAACACCATGCGGCTCAACCCTATGCTACCAGATTGAATGAGATTGCACGGGAGCGGGGAGAAGATTTTCTTAAAAGGTATGGCGGGAAAATATCCTCGGAGTGGATGATACCCAAGATCTGGGAGACACTTGATAATGATCCGGAAATCTATGAAAAAGCAGATAGATTTATGGAAGCAACCGACTGGGTGATAATGAAGTTAACCGGGGAAGAGAAGAGAAATATTTCTACAACGGGTTATAAAGCAATCTGGAGCAGGGAAACCGGTTATCCAGAACCGGAGTTTTTCAAAGCACTGGATCCCGGGCTGGAAAATTTGGTAGAAGAGAAGCTTTCTACTGATATATATGACCTGGGTTTAAAGGTCGGTAATCTACTGCCAGATATAGCCGGAAAACTCGGTTTGAAGCCGGAGACAGCAGTAGCAGTTGCCAATGTCGATTCTTTCGTTTCTGTCCCGGCAGTTACTGTTACAGAGCCGGGTAAGATGGTTATGGTGATGGGGACTTCCATCTGCCATATGGTAATTGACCGAAAAGAACAGTTTGTCCCTGGAATGACCGGTGTCATCAGGAATGGTATATTGCCTGATTTTTATGGCTATGAAGCTGGACAGTCAGCGGTTGGAGATATCTTTGAATGGTATGTGCGGGAAGGAATTCCGGAGTATTTCCTGAAAGAGGCAGAAAAGAATGATAAAGATGTATATCAATATCTGGAAGAAAAGGCTGCTGAATTAAGACCGGGAGAGAGTGGGCTGCTTGCTCTGGACTGGTTGAACGGCAATCGTTCAGTGCTGGTTGATGCCGACCTGACCGGTATGATTCTGGGTTTACATCTCAACAGTAAACCAGGAGAAATATTCAGAGCTTTGATGGAAGCTACAGCTTATGGAACAAATATGATTATCAGGACATTTGAGGAAAGCGGGGTAGAGATCAATGAGCTTTATGCCTGTGGCGGCCTGGCTCAGAAGAATGAAACCCTGATGCAGATCTTTTCCGATGTTACCGGTAAACCGATCAAGATTGCGGCTTCAGAACAGACTCCTGCCCTCGGTTCAGCCATGTTCGGGGCAGTGGCAGCCGGGAGTGAGAAAGGTGGTTATGATGATATAGGAGAAGCCAGCAAGAAGATGGCTCACCTGCAGGAAAAAGAATACAGGCCTATTGCCGATAATGTTGAGATTTACAGTAAGCTGTACAGTGAATATGAGAAGCTTCACGATTATTTCGGCCGGGGTGAGAATGATGTTATGAAGAGGCTGAAAGCAATCAAACAGAGGTATGAATAGGTGAGGGTGACCGGGATGAGTGGTGATATGTTTGGAGAGATACTGAATAAAAAGATAGAGTGCAGTTGTGGTAGGACTCACCGGATTGGCTTAAAGAAAGTAATTATCGAAAAAGGTGCCCGGGAACAGCTGCCAGAAATACTGGGAGAGTTGACTGAATTGAAGAAAATCCTCCTGATCTGTGATGAGAATACTTACCGGGCTGCTGGTAAAAAAGCTGAGGAAATCCTGGAGCAGAACTTCCGGGTTGAAAAGTTGATCTTCAAAGGTAAGGTCAGACCAGAACCGGCCAATATCTTTAAAATACTGGAGAAATATACTGGGGAGGAATATTTACTGGCCTGTGGTTCAGGTACTATCAATGACATGACCAGGTATGTCAGCTGTAAGGTGGGGCAGCCCTATTCGGTTGTGGCAACAGCACCATCGATGGACGGTTATGCTTCTTCTGTTTCCTGTCTGACTGTTGACGGGGTGAAGAAAACCTATCCTACTGTTCCGGCCGAGGCCGTTATTGCTGATATTGATGTTCTGAAAAATGCCCCTTCTGCTATGAAACAGGCTGGTTATGGAGATCTGCTGGGCAAGATTACTTCCATTCTGGACTGGAAACTGTCGCGGATCCTGTATGGTGAATATTACTGCCAGCTAGCTGTAGACCTGGTGGAGCGCGAGTTAAATTCAATCCTGAACAGGAGTAGGAAAAAAACCCATACTGCAGATAAGGTAGATAAGGTAGAACAGGATAATACAGATCAGACGAAAACGGATAACATAGATCTAATGAACCAGGATAACAAGAACCAGTTCCAGGTGGAAGAAACTGACCGGGATATAGAACTACTGATGCAGGGAATAATTTATTCCGGACTGTCGATTCTGATGGTAGGAAGTTCCCGACCGGCATCGGGGAGTGAACATCATATCTCACATTTTCTGGAGATGTATGGTGAGATCTATGAACGGGAAACACCTCCTCACGGGGTAAAGGTCGGCCTGGGAACATTTTTTAGCACCGGGTTATATCAATATCTGGTCGGACTGGATTTTGCCAGAGTTATTGTTAAACTCGATAAAGGTGAGAGAATTAATAATATCAGGAAATTTTATGGAGAGAGGTCAGGGCCAGTTCTGGAGAACCTGGAAGAGCGCTGGAACCGGGAAAGGCTGACTCAGGAAAAGTTTTTGACTGCAGAAAGAGAGATCAAGGAATTGATAGCTGAATATAGTGAAAAGTTAGCAGGTGTCAGAAAGATGATTGTTGAGATGGGTCTACTGGAGAGAGAAGATGTTCGTTCTTTACCGGGAGGCTGGTTGGACAAAGCATTGAGATATGGATTTGAGATCAGGTCAAGATATACAGTGACATCACTTTTAAATCAGATTGGACACCTGGACAGTGCAGCAAAAAAACTAATTGAAGAATACAGGCAAATATGTGAAACAAGAGTAAACAGTTGAATAACAGTGAAGTTAATGGTGATTTACATCTCTAGAAAAAATAGATTATTTTCTGGATTAGAGAAAAATTCTGAAAAATGCTAAAATAAAAGCAGGAAAAAAATATTTTTTCTATAAGTATATATTTAGGGAATGAAGATTAATATAAATTTTGCAACCAATTGTCTGCACAACCATACAAATAGAAATTTTGCGAGACATATTTAAAATTTACTGTTCCGGGATTCTTCAAATCCAGGGAATGGCAACAGGGGGTGAGACGTGGTTATTAGACGGTCGA
>JADQBU010000186.1 GCA_016278435.1 Halanaerobiales bacterium | reverse complement strand
AAAGGGAACTTTAACATTAAAAAATGGTAGAAAAGGTCAGTCTCTAAATATTAATATACCAGGATTGACTAAAAAACCTAAATATGCTGAAATTATTTATAACCATTATCAAAGGAAATATCGTGTACATATTGTTGTTGAATTAAGTAATAAAAAAATAGAATATGATAATAACAAAGTATTAAGTATTGATGTAGGTCAAATTCATCCCATGACCACGTTTGATGGTAAACAGGTAATAATATTTAATGGCGGTAAGCTGAATTCTTTTATCAGGTTCCGCAACCTTAAACTGTTCTTGTACGGTTTGTTTAGATGGGGAGTGCCCCCGGTGCAATAAAGAAATATCTAAACTGCAAAATAAAATGGATTGTTGTTGTAAGAAGTCTCATCACTGGCATAAACTAAATAAAGCTAAACAAAAACTGCTGAACAAGAGTCGAAATAAAATCATGGATGTATTGCAAAAATATACATCTTATTTAATCGACTACTGTATCCGGCAGGAAATTAGTATAATAGTGGCCGGTGATATAACCAATATCAGAGAAAGTATTAATTTTAATTTAAAAACAAATCAAAAACTTCATCAATGGATATTTAAAAAAATGTTGGAGATGGTTTCCTATAAAGCTGAATCAGTAGGTATTAAATTTGAACTGATTGATGAAAATTATACATCGCAGACATGTCCTATCTGTGGTAGTAAAAATAAAACCAGGAATCGTAATTATAAATGTAACAACTGTAATTTTAAATATCACCGAGATGGAGTAGGAGCGATAAACATTTATAAAAAGTATACAGTCGGCTCTTTAACAGATAAGTCCGGCTGGTTAGAAGGCGTTTTGACATCGCCCTATGGGATTAGATATCAATCTAATTTCATTAGTTGCCCAACTAAATGGTCTGTTAGTGCATTTAAATGTGCGGGGTAGACCAACGTGCTTTTAGTTGGGAAGGTAGTCAACGAACTATCAGGAATCCTCGTTTATTACGCCAGGAATAGGCGGGGAGGATGTCAACCATTATTAATTTCCACCTCCATTTAAACAGGTTAGTATAATATATGAACTGTTTTATAAAGTGTGAGTGAGATACTCATTTCAGGAAATTAAAAAATGGGAGTAAACTGGTAAGTTTGGGCATGTATTTACTTAAAAGCTCAAAAGGGCTGGTAAAGTTTACATCAGCAGCAATCAGCAGGGAATAAACACCGGAGATAAACCAGAGGACAAGGAAAGAAATCAATTCTCTGGGCTTCTTTTTTTGATATTGTCTGGGAATTTCCAGCCCGGCAATGATTAATAATATTACTATTACACCAAGTATTGACAACATCAGGACCACTCCTCCTGGGGCGATAATTTTTTTGATATAAGAATTAGATAAGAAAAATCATTAAACTCCTTCTATTACAATACCGTGGGCTATACAGGGAATCGACTCTTTCTGTTGAACGGTAAGAGGACTAAAGAGAGCCCCTGTTCCCACAATCAGTAATCTGTTAATTTTGCCGGAGATAATCTGGGGTATAAATGTACTGCTCAGTACAGTGGCAGAGGCAGCACAGCCGCTTCCACCAGCCCCAAATTTTTTATTATCACCGAATATTAAAGCCCCACAGTCCTGGAGCTTTTCACCGGTTACAATATTATTCTCTTCCAGCAGAGAATTTAAAATATTTCTTCCGACTCTGCCCAGGTCTCCAGTTAAAATCAGGTCGTAATCCTGTGGACCGCGGCCGAGGTCAAGGAAATGCTGGATGATTGTATCGGCGGCTGCTGGAGCCATTGCTCCTCCCATATTAGTGGGACTCGTGGCTCCCAGATCAATTACTTTACCAATTGTACTATGGGTAATCCGGACCTGGCCGCCGAGCCAGCCCAGCAGATATGCACCTGCACCAGTTACGGTCTGTTGGTTACAGGAGGTATACTGGTCCCCGTATTCCAGTGGGGTTCTGAACTGCCTTTCTGCTGTCTGATAGTGGCTGGAGGTAAAGCTCAATACAGCATCTGCATAACCGCCATCCATTAATATGGCTCCAATCGAAAGGGCCTCAATTATTGTAGAACAGGCCCCGTAAACACCCAGGAAAGGTATACCTAAATCCCGGGCTACATAATTTGAGGTTACGATCTGGTTCAGGAGATCACCCCCGATAATGAAATCGAGATCAGAGGAGGAAACAGATGCCCGGTCCAGTGTCAGTTTAATGATATCGGAGACCATCTTTTTTTCGCCCTTTTCCCAGGTGTTTTTACCACATTTAACATCATCACATATCAAGTCAAACTTATCTCCCAGTGGCCCCTGACCTTCCTCGGGGCCGACAATAGAGGCTGAGTTAACTATCAGTGGTGGATTCTGAAAAGAAATAGTTTGACCTTTTAATTTGTCTGACATATTTAACCTCCCAGAACTACTTTTAATAGACCAATGACAAAAGCAGAGACCATCCCATAAACCAGAACAGGACCGGCAACATTGAACATTTTAGCACCGGTTCCCAGAATTAAGCCGTCCTGTTTATATTCCAGGGCAGGTGATACCATGGCATTGGCAAACCCCGTAATTGGTACAATAGTACCGGCACCGGCAAACTGGCCCAGTTCATCATAAACCCCTATTCCGGTTAATAAGCCTCCCAGAAAAATCATGGTAATGGCACTCATGGTTCCTGCATCATTTTGAGACAGATTAAGTGCCATGTATAATTTCCAGAAACCCTGCCCAATAACACAGATTAAACCACCGATGATGTAAGCTTTAATGGTTTTTTGTAATCTGTGCCGGGGTGGATGATTTTTGTTCACTATTTTCTGGTACTGATCCTTTGTTTTATTAATATTTTTCATGAAAAATCCCCTTTTTATTTTTTCTTTTTATATTATTTTTAAGTAGAAGATTAATTATACATTAAGGCAGTAAAAACATAGGTTATTATTTTCAGAAATATAAAAAAATTTAAATTTTTTATTAAAAAAAAAGGAATTGTTAACAAAATGGGGTAATATTATATATAAGTATTTATTTAATTTTATAAGGAGGAGAGAATATGAGAAACAGGTTGGTGGTTTTACTTTTTGTTTTATTAATGCTGACGGTAAGTGGACTGGTGATGGCACAGGATGTTATTAAAATTGGGGTAAATGAACCTATGACTGGCCCATTCGCTGTTGGTGGGAAATTAGTATGCAGGGTTATAAACTGGCTCAGGAACAGAACCCAACAGTACTTGGTAAGAAGGTTGAATTGATAGTAGTTGATAATAAGAGTGATAAGGTAGAGGCTGCAAATGCTGCTTCCCGGTTAATTAATAATGATGATGTAGTTGCTATTCTGGGAAGTTATAGTAGTGGACTTTCTATTCCCTGCGGTGAAGTAGCTGATAAAGCCGGAATCCCGATGTTGACAGCTACTGCTACCAATCCATTAGTAACTATGGGTAAGACTTATGTATTCCGGGCTTGCTTTATTGACCCCTTCCAGGGTGAAGCACTGGCTAAATATACTTATAATGAACTTGGTATAGATAAA
>JADQBU010000350.1 GCA_016278435.1 Halanaerobiales bacterium | reverse complement strand
GCAGGCAGTCTTAATCCGGTTAAAGAGGCTACTGGCTGTAGAAGGTTACCTGATTATATACCATTCCCAGTCCCGGAAGAAAATCAATAATATGCATGGGAATATCGATGAAGTTAATGAAGACCACCTGCCACCTGCGGACAAACTGGGTGAGATGGCAGGGAAATTGGGGTTTGAAGTAGTTGATATTATTGATAATAAGCAGGAGTACTTGCTGAAATTAATGATTACCTAATATAGCCGAGAAAGCCTCCTCTTTAAATTAGGGCGGGGAGGATGTCAAAGGAGTGGTAGATAATAATAATTGTCATTTTTTACTGGATGGTGTCATTTTCTTTACTTGCTATTTCATTAATGATATAATAAAAAAAACAAAATAATCTAACGAGGAGGGGTGAAATTCCCTACCGGTGGTTAAAGCCCACAAGCCTCTATGAGGTTGATCCAGTGAAATTCTGGAGCCGACAGTATAGTCTGGAAGGGAGTTAGTGATATATTGGGATCTAACTATATATCTTTATATAGTTGTGACTGCAATCTCTTCCAGTTTATGGGAGGGATTTTTTATTTTTATATTAAATTTCTCTGGAAAGAGTAGTTAAAAATTGCAAGATAGATAACTGGAAGGAAGTAAAGCAACTGACCAGAGCCGTAATTAAAGGATAATCTGGAGGGTAAATCAAGGGTGCCCTGAAAGGAGTGGTCTAAATGGATGAAAAACAGAGAATAAATGCCGACTCAACCGACACAAAGAAGTTTGATGAAGATACACATTTCATGCAGGAAGTAATTGAACTTGCTGCCCGGGGGGAAGGCTATACCAGCCCCAATCCCCTGGTAGGGGCCATGGTAGTAAAAAAAGGCGAGGTAATAGGCCGGGGTTATCATAAATATTATGGCGGTCCCCATGCTGAAGTTTATGCCCTGGAGGAAGACGGGGAAAAGGCAGAAGGAGCAGCACTATATGTTAACCTTGAACCCTGCAGTCATTTCGGTAAAACCCCACCCTGTTCTCAGAAAGTAATAAAATCCGGGATTAAAAGGGTTGTGATTGCCATGGAAGACCCCAATCCGGTGGCCGGTGGAGGTATAAAGCAGTTAGAGAATGCCGGGATAGAAGTTAAAACTGGTGTTCTGGAGAAAGAAGCCAGAGAGTTAAATGAGGTTTTTATCAAATATATGACTTCTGAGTTTCCCTTTATTTATCTGAAAACCGCTCAGACCATTGATGGTTATCTGGCTACCAGTACTGGTGATTCCAGCTGGATAACAAACAAGAAAGCTCGTGAGGTCGGTCATAAACTGAGACATAAAGTGGATGCTATTCTGGTGGGAATTGGTACCATATTAAAAGATGATCCCCTGTTAACGACCAGGCTTCCAGTAGGAGAAGGCAGAGACAGTATCCGGATTATTCTTGATGCCCGTCTGCAAATCCCGCTGGATGCCCGAATAATTAACCAGGAAGCAACCGCTCCCACAATTATCGTAGCAGGTGAAAACAGTAATTCAGCGGAAAAAGAACAATTATCCCGGATGGACCAGGTTGAAGTATTATCAATGCCTCTGAATGAAGAAGGCAGAATCCCCCTCAGGGATTTAATGAGAATCTTACATGATCGTAAAATAAGCAGTATTCTGGTTGAAGGAGGAGGTAGAGTTAACCATTCTTTTATTAATAAGGGCTTTATAGATAGACTGTACTGCTTTATTTCTCCCAAAATTCTGGGCGGAAATGATGGGGTCGCTGTTTATTCGGGCCCTGGTCCTCTAAAAATAGAGGATGTTAAGATAATGACAGAAATGGAATATAAGCTTTTAGATGACAATATCCTGCTTACAGGGAAAATAAAGGGGGCGGAGTAGTGTTTACAGGAATAATCCAGGAAATAGGTATTTTAAAAGGGAAAAAGAATGCCGGAAACACTTATCAACTGGTTATCGGATGCCGGAAAGTATTGAAAGGAATCAGCAGGGGAGATAGTATTGCTGTTAATGGGGTCTGCCTGACAGTTGTTGATTATAGTGGGGATAGTTTTACTGCCGATGTTATGCCCCAGACCCTGAGGGTGACTAATTTAAATTCTTTAGAGAAAGGTTCCAGGGTTAATCTGGAGCAGGCTGTGAAAGCAGACGGCTTTTTTGGTGGCCATCTTGTGACCGGTCATGTTGATGATGTAGGCTGGGTCATGAGAATTAAACCTGAGAGTAATGCCCGGATCCTGGAAATAGCTATCAGTCCGGATTTGACAGATTTTATTGTTGATAAAGGCTCAGTTGCTCTGAACGGTGTCAGTCTGACTGTGATGGAGGTCAGGGAGGATTCTCTGCTGGTTTCTCTTATACCTGAAACACTGGATTCAACGAATTTAAATCAAGTGAGGATGGGAAATAAGATAAACATCGAGACTGATTTAATTGGAAAGTATGTGGCTAAGATGATGAGAAAGGAATTTACTGAAGCGAGAAAACCTGTCATTGATAAAAATTTCTTGCAGGAGAAAGGATTTTTCTAGAAAGGGGTATCTAAATGCATAAAATTGAAGAAGCCATTGAGGATATTAAAGTGGGAAAGATGGTCATTGTTGTAGATGATGAGGACAGGGAAAATGAAGGGGATCTGTTGATGGCTGCTGAAAAGGCTACCAGAGACTGCATAAATTTTATGATCAAGAAGGGAAAGGGGCTGGTCTGTGTTCCCCTGGAAGATAAGAGGATCAGGGAACTGAGTCTACCCCGGATGGTAGTTAATAATACAGATTCCCAGTCAACAGCTTTTACCGTTTCTGTTGACCATCAGGACACAACGACCGGTATCTCAGCCGTGGAAAGGGCCTTAACTATCCAGAAGTTGGTCGATCCTGAAAGTAAGCCAGATGATTTTAATAGACCAGGGCATATTTTCCCTTTAGCTGCCAGGAAAGGTGGAGTACTTAGGAGGGCAGGACATACGGAAGCTGCTGTTGACATGGCCCGGCTGGCGGGTTTAAAACCGGCGGGGGTGATCTGTGAGATAATAAATGAAGATGGTACCATGGCCCGGTTACCCCAACTGGAGAAATTTGCACAGAAATATGATTTAAAGATTATTTCTATTGAAGATTTGATCAATTATCGGAAGAAGAAAGACCGTTTAATCAAAGAGACAGCGGAAGCGGTATTACCGACCAGGTGTGGTCAATTCAAGATAAAAGTTTATACCACTATCATTGATAACAGGGAGCATGTAGCATTGATCAAGGGTGATGTAGCCGGCAAAAAAGAAGTTCTGGTCAGAGTCCATTCAGAATGTCTGACCGGGGATGTTTTCGGGTCATTAAGATGTGACTGTGGGGATCAGTTGAACATCGCTCTGCAGATGATAGAAAGTGAAGGTCAAGGTGTATTGCTATATATGAAGCAGGAAGGCCGGGGAATTGGATTGACCAACAAAATCAAGGCCTATGCTCTGCAGAATGAAGGACTGGATACAGTTGAGGCCAATGTTGCCCTTGGTTTTGAGCCTGATCTAAGGGACTATGGTATTGGAGCCCAGATTTTATCTGATC
>JADQBU010000262.1 GCA_016278435.1 Halanaerobiales bacterium | reverse complement strand
TATTGATCTACTGGCAAATGCCCTTTACTGGGCTGTAAATATTGCCCGATTGTAAAAATATCACAATCAATATCCCTTAGATCCTGCATGACCTGGATAACTTCTCTCTCTTTTTCACCCAGCCCTACCATTATTCCCGACTTTGAAAAAATATCTGGATTAAGATTTTTAACATAGGCCAGTACTGCCAGTGAACGTTCATACTCAGCCTGGGGTCTTACTCTTTCATAAAGCCGGGGAATGGTCTCTACATTGTGATTAAAAATATCTGGCCCGCTCCTTACAACCTTTTCTATAGCTTCTTTAATATTTTTAAAATCAGGAGTTAATATTTCTATAATAACTTCAGAATTAAGCTGCCTGATTTCTTTGATAGTGCTAACAAAATGTTCTGCTCCACCAGCAGCCAGATCATCTCTGGTTACAGAAGTTATCACAACATGAGATAAACCGAGTTTTTCGACTGCCCGGGCAATATTTAAAGGCTCTTCATCATCTAAAGCTCCGGGAGTTCCCGTTTGCACAGCACAAAATTGACAGTCTCGGGTACAGATATTACCCATAATCATAAAAGTAGCTGTCCTGTTAGAAAAACAATCATGTATATTGGGACATTTAGCACTCTGACAGACAGAATTCAGTCCAAATTCATTAAGAATTTTCCTGGTTTCCATGATATTTTTGTTACCTGGAACCCTTTTTCTTAACCAGTCCGGTAATCTCTTTCTCTTTCCGGGCATTTTTGACTTCCCCCCTTATTTAAATTTACTTGCTGGCATTCCAGTCCTCTGCTTGATATTTATTTTCAATCAATTCCTTAATCCATTTCTCCTCTTCTGGCAGCAGTTGACCTTCTTTTAAACCAATACCAAAAACTTCCTCCCAGCCCTGGCGGAGTGCATTTTTAACTCTCTTTAATTGAAGTTTTGTACCTGACTGCTGGTTTAAAGAAGTAGCTTTTTTCTGAAAACGCCCTTTTAATCTTTGTCGCATTCTCTCATCAGATATATTCAATAAACGAAACAACGTGTCGGTATTTAATGAAAACGGAATTGATCCATGCTGTAAAATAACACCTTTCTGTCTTGTCTGCGCACTACCAACAAGTTTCTTGCCTCCTGCTACCACTTCATACCAGGAAGGGGCATCAAAACAGGCTGCAGAAAACCCCCGGTCTGGCTTTTTATTTTTCTCCACCGGTTTCAGTTCTACATCCAGACCCAGGCTCTGTAAGCCCTTGATTATACCTCTACTAATAACTTTATAGCTCTCCAGCACACTTTTCGGCAAAAAATCTTCAGTATCTCTTCCTACAATACTGTAAGTAAGTTCATCATCATGGAGAATAGCCCTACCTCCCGTCAGACGCCTGACTATATCAACACCATGCTCTTTACAGGTTGCGCAGTCAACCTCACTGTGCAACTGTTGAAAGTAACCCAGAGATAAACCCGGGGGAGACCACTGATAAAAACGGATAGTGGGTGGAACCTTTCCTTTTCGACAGGTTTTCATTATAGCTTCATCTACAGCCATATTATAAAATGCATTATTGGTTCCAGTATCAATTAATCTCCATTCCTCATTATTCACATAAATCACCCACTTAAAATAATTTCCAAAAACAAATCATAATTTTTTAAATGATCAACTAAATTTATTTTAACATATAAGAAATACTGTGCAAAGGATTTTAGTCTTTATTATTGAAGTTAATTATAGAAATATAAATATATAATAGAAATATAAAACGAAGACAAAAAGAAAGGAGATTTTTCCCTATGAATACAAATGGATCACTGGCAGGAGTCAGAGTTATTGACCTCAGTCATGTTCTGGCCGCTCCCTTCTGCACCATGATTCTTGCCGACCTGGGAGCAGAGGTAATTAAAATTGAATCACCTGCTGGTGATGATTCTCGACAGTTTGGTCCTTTTGTGGAAGAAAAAGATAGTATCAATGAACAAAGCGCATATTACATAAGTATCAATCGCAATAAAAAGGGTATCTGCCTGAACTTAAAAACTAAAGAAGGAAAGGAAATACTGAAAAATTTAGTTAAAAAAGGTGATGTGGTAGTTGAGAATTACCGTCCCTCTACCATGAAAAAACTGGGTTTTTCCTATTCCGAACTGAAACAAATTAAAAAAGACATAATATACTGTTCAATCAGTGGTTTTGGCCATGATTCTTTACCTGAGTATGCCGATAAACCTGCTTATGATATGGTCGCCCAGGCTTACAGCGGCCTGATGAGTATAACCGGTCCTGAAGGAGGACCTCCCTGCCGTGTTGGAAGTTCCATCGGTGATATCATGTCCGGTCACCAGGCTGTAATTGGAATCCTGGCAGCTCTCAGACACCGGGATCAAACCGGCGAAGGTCAGCATGTAGATATTTCTATGATAGACGGCCTGGTCTCTATCCTGGAAAATGCAATTGTCAGGTACACTGTAGATGGAGAAATACCGGAACCACTGGGAACCAGCCATCCTACTATTGTACCTTTCCAGTCTTTTCGGACCAGTGATGACTGGGTTGTTATCCCTATCGGTAATGACACCCTCTGGACAAATTTATGTGAAGCCCTGGAGAGAGGAGATCTTAAGGATGATCCTCGTTTTAGAACAAATCCCCGGCGGCTTAAACATAAAAAGACTCTGATTCCCATCCTGGAAGATATTATTAAGATTAAAACCACCCGGGAATGGCTAGATATTTTTGCTAATCATAATCTACCGGCTTCTCCCCTGAATACCATAGATAAAGTTGTCAATGATCCCAATATAAACCACCGCGGTATGATCCAGAAAATTAACCAGCCCCGGGTTGGAGAGATGAAAATAGCCGGTTCACCATTCAACCTCTCACAGACCCCGGCATCTGTCAGAACCCATGCTCCTCTGCTGGGAGAGCACACTGATGAGATTTTGAGTAATTTACTTTCTTACAACCAGAAAACTATTAAACAATTAAGAAAAAAAGGAGTAATAAAATGAAAGCCTCCTGCCTGTTACAGGCAGGAAGCTAAACCTATATCAGTAAAACTACTTGTCCAGATTTATAATATTGCAAAACCCGGAAAATAATGTTCAGCATTATTAATACCCATCTGGAATCATATCATTTTTAATGAGGTCCTCATAGCTTTCTCGTTTAATAATTAAATTGGCTTTTCCGTTTCTAACCATAACCACAGCCGGCCGGGGAAGACCATTATAATTACTGGACATGGTATAGGTATATGCGCCGGTTGCCGGTATTGCTACAATGTCGCCACGTTTTGCTGCTGGCAATTTTACATCCCTGACCAGAATATCTCCACTTTCACAGCATTTACCAGCTATAGTAACCAGTTCCCGACCAACTTCTGAACAACGATTAGCCAGAAATGCCTCATATTTTGCATTGTAAAGAGATGGCCTGATATTATCTGTCATACCGCCATCAACAGCAACATATTTTCTTAATCCAGGAACTTCTTTAATAGTCCCTACCCGGTAAAGTGTTGTTCCAGCGGGACCGATTATTGACCTGCCAGGTTCAATAATAAT
>JADQBU010000273.1 GCA_016278435.1 Halanaerobiales bacterium | reverse complement strand
TGATATATCTTGCCTGGGATAAAAAGGAAAAGGCTTTTGAGTATTTTAATATGGCATTAAAGATAAACAAGAGGATAGGTCAAGAAAGTAATATGGCAGAAAATTTGAGTAATATTGGAGCAGTATATTATTTCCGTGGAAATCATGATAAAGCATTATATTATTTTAATAAAGCATTAAATGTAGATAAAAGACTAGGAAATGTGGAGGATGTGGCTACAAGATATCACAATATAGGTTCATTATATCTGAAACAAAATAAATTTAGGAAAGCAGCAGAAAACTTACTAAAATCAATTGAGAAAATAGAAAAAATAAGAGAAAAAACCCCAACAGACAAATTAAAAAGAACATATTTGCAGAAACAGATAAAAACATATCAGAGGCTTGTTTTAGTTTATATTAGGAATAATCAATTTGATAAAGCATTTAACATTATAGAATTGAGTAAGGCAAAGGTACTGGCAGAGAGATTAGCAGGAAGAAGAATGGATTTATCAATTCCTTATTTAAAGGAAGTTCAGCAGGACATGCAAGGTAATGAAGGGTTATTAATCTACACGAACTCTAATCTTAATAACCTGGTCGAAATGTCAGTAACGTCAAATAGTAAACAGGGAATTGAAGTTAATAAGGAAGACTTTATAGATAAAATTCAGGCCAGATACAGTGAAGAGATCGATGAAATGGTAAAAAGAAAAAATAGGATAAGGAAAATAAAAAGCTTTGGATCTGAGGGGATTAAGGGGTTATGGGATAAAGAAAATGAAGATGAAGAGTTTGAAAATATAATTTACTATTATCGGAAACTCCTAACTGAAGGTAAAAATACAGAATATATGGCAAGAGAATTATATAAACTCTTAATTACTCCATTAGAGGATGAAATAAAGGATAAACAGGAACTGGTAATCGTTCCTGATGGGATATTAAACTTTATCCCTTTTGAAACTCTGATTGATGAAGAGGGTAAGTACCTGGTAGAAAAGTATAAAATAAGTTATATCCAGTCAGAAACAGTGTCAGCTATAATTAAAGATAGAAGTTATCCTGAAGATAGAAAAGAATTGCTGGCCTTCGGGGGAGCAGTCTATGAAGAAGAGGATTATGAAGAAGATATAATAAAAAATGAAAAACAGCTGGCTTATTTACAGAAACAAGTTAATAAGGTTCTAGAAGAAAGAGGTTCAATAGAAAAGTTTTATGGAAAACTAGGATATGGTAATTGGAGCAACTTGCCAGGTACACTGGCTGAAGTAAAGAGTATCGGTGAGATAATGAAAGAGGGAGAGATAACCACCGGAAAAGAAGTTAAAGAAGAAAAAGTAAAGGAGTTATCTAAACAGGATGAATTAGATGAATACAGAGTACTACACTTTGCTACCCATGGGATAGTGGTTCCAGAGGTTCCAGAACTGTCAGCAGTAGTACTGTCCCAGTTAGAAGAAAAACAGGGAGATGATCCTGATCAATCGGGTGAAGATGGTTACCTGCGCATGGGAGAGATTGTTAATCTGGATATCAAGGCAGACTTTGTCAACCTCTCGGCCTGTGATACAGGTCTAGGTAAAATCTATGCCGGCGAAGGGGTCGTAGGGTTAACGCAGTCATTCCTGTTGGCTGGAGCCAACAGTTTATCTGTATCACTCTGGAGTGTGGTTGATAAATCAACTGCTAAATTTATGGTAGCAGTTTATAAGCTGGTAAAGGAAGAGGGAATTAGCTATGCAGAGGCAATGAATGAGGTTAAGCTGAGATTTATCAATGGTGATTTTGGTAACAAATACTGTAAACCCTATTACTGGGCACCGTTTATTTATTATGGCGTTAAAAAATAAAAGTTTATCTATGAAAAGGAAGTGTGGGAGATGATAAGACGAATTTTTGTTCTTTTATTAATGATTACTTTATTAAGTGGTAATTTACCAATATATGCCAGCCATGAGAAGGCGGAAGAATATTGGGATATAGGTTTAGAATTAGCGGAGCAGGGGAATTATCTAACAGCTGCTAAAATGTTTGTCAAATCAGCTGAAGAAGAGCAGAAAAGTGGAGAACCCAGATTACAGATATTAACAATAGAGCTTTATGAAGCTGGGTACTATTATAATAAAGCAGGTTTTTATAAAAAATCCCTGGAGTATTATCAGGAGGCGCTGGAGATAGATAAAAAGTTAGGGAGTAATCAATATTTTTTATTTTACTGTAACAATATCGGAATAGCATATTTTAATGTGGGGCAATATGCAAAAGCTCTGGATTTTTTTACAAAGGGTTTAAAGAAAGCTCAGGGTCAGGAAAAAGAAGGAGATATAGCAGTAATTTATAATAACATCGGGATGGTCTATGATGCGTGGGGTAAATATGAGAGAGCCCTGAAGTATTATTTGAAATCTCTGGAGATAGATAAGAAATCAGGAGCAGATAATTTTGCAATAGATTATAGTAACATAGGTGGGGTGTATTTTGCCCGGGGACAATATCAGGAAGCCCTAGAGTATTTTGAAAAGGCGTTAGAAACAAATAAAAGGTTGAAGTTTGAGCGGGGAATCGCAATAAATTACAACAATATCGGGATAGTGTATGAAACATGGGGTAAGCTGGAGAAAGCTCTGAAGCATTACCAGAAGTCCCTGGAGATAGGTAGGAGATTAGGGTTAGAGACAAGTATAGCCGTAAGTTATAACAATATAGGTGGTTTATATTATATTTGGGGTCAAAATGAAAAAGCCCAGGAATTTTTTAAAAAGGCCCTGGAGATAGACAAAAAAACAGGGAGGGGAGAAGATATTGCCATAGATTATAACAATATCGGAACAGTATATGCTTCCCAGAAAAGATATAATAAAGCAGAGGAAAACCTGCTCAAATCAATAGAGATAATAGAAAAAATAAGGAAGAAAGCCCCGACAGATGAATTGAAAAGGACCTATCTACAGAAACAGATTACCGCCTATCAGGAGTTAATTTCTGTCTACATCAAAACCACCAATGTGGATAAGGCCTTTAACATTATGGAACTGAGCAAAGCCAAGGTTCTAGCCGAAAGTTTGGCCGGTAAAACAATAGACCTTGAAATCCCCTATTTAGAGGAAGTGCAGCAGGAGATGGAGAGTAATCAGGGGTTATTAATCTATGCCAATTCCAATAGGGATGAAATAGTGGAGATGGCAGTAACGTCAGATAGTAAGAGGGGAATTGAAGTTAATAAACAGGAATTTATAGAGAAAATTCAGACCAGATACGGTGATGAGATTTCTAAAATGGTAAAAAGAAAAGAAAGGATCAGGGAGATAAAAAATTTTGGACCTGAGGAAACAAATGAGTTATTAGGTAAAGAAAAAGAAGATGAAGATTTCAAAAATATAATCTACTATTATCGTAAACGCCTGACAGAAGGAAAGAATACAGAATATATTGCAAAACAACTATATAAACTCTTAATTTCTCCTCTGGAGGATAAAATAAAGGATAAACAGGAACTGGTTATCGTTCCCGATGGGATATTAAACTTTATTCCTTTTGAAACATTAATAGATGAAGAGGGTAATTACCTGGTAGAAAAGTATAAAATAA
>JADQBU010000218.1 GCA_016278435.1 Halanaerobiales bacterium | reverse complement strand
ATTCCTTTCGCTGTGCTCAAGGCACAAAATTGAATGAAAGTATATATTTCCAATACCTCTACTTCGTGCTATAATGAATTTGGATAAGCAGATATACAACAGAGCACGGGGAGGTGATATTGTGATGTTATTGTTGCCAATCCAAAATATGTCAAGGGTATCCGCGGCAAGAAAACAGATAAAAAAGATTCTATCTGGCTCTGCGATCTACACAAGCATGGTTTAGTACCCGGCAGCTTTATTCCTCCATTACCAATTCGCCAAATCCGTGATTTAATGAGATATAGATCTAAACTCATTAACTTTAAATCAAGCGAAAAAAACCGAATCCAAAACTCCTTAACAGTTTCCAATATCATGATTTCAAATGTTGTCTCTGATACTTTTGGGACAAGTTCTATGAAGATTATTAATCATTTACTTAAAAACCCAGAAGATACTGATTTTGATGTAACTTCAATGCTTCACAAACGCATGCAAGACAAAGCAGATGAAATTTCTAAATCAATTAATGGTAATTTAACTAAACCACAAGCGTTCGCGTTTCAAGAGCTGGAGTATATATTAAACCATTACTGGTTCAGTGCGCAAATGCTGTAATCAAGAGTAAAGAATTTGATTATTTTAAAATCCGTTATCAACAAATCAAAAAGCGCCGTGGTCACAAAAAAGCTATTATCGCTATATATGAAACTTAAATATAATTATACAGGTTTTATTACACCTTTAATATAATCACTATCAGGGTTTTGCAGCATTTCAAAGGCCTCATTAATTTTCTCTAAACTAAACTCATGAGTAATTATATCATTAAGTCGTAGAATATCCCTCTTATATCCTTCAATCCCCCTCTTCATGTCCTTCATATAATCAAGTGAATAATCGGGGTGAACAGAATGAATAACCGGGGCTTTATTTGCCAGATCATGACCGGCTCTCATTGGTTCAGGATTGGCATAATATGAGGGGATTAATATTTTACCTCTACACTCTTTTATTATTTTACAGGCAGTATTAAAACCGGCAACACGACCAGTTGTATCTATGGCAATATCTACTCCCTTATCCTGAGTAATTTCACTGATTACTTCCATCAGTTCTACTTGATTCGGATTAATTGTTTTTGTTGCTCCCAGCTTTGCTGCCCAGTTTAAACGAGATTCTTCAAGATCAATTGCAATCACTTCAAAGGCACTGCTTTTCGCTAAAACACTTAAAGCAAGTAATCCCATTGAACCACAGCCGATTATAGCCAGTTTATCGCCAAACTCCGGATTTGCAGTCCTGACAATATTTGAGATACACATTAACAGTTCCCCTAAACAATTTTCAGGATTATTAATGTCACCGGGTAATTTACTTAAAAGATATGTATCGGCGATAATATGGGAAGCAAAAGAACCCGGTTTAGGCCCAGTAACATAATCCCCAATTTTAAACTCTGTTATATTTTTCCCGACTTCCTCTACTATACCTACCGGTTCATGGCCCATAAAATATCCAAAATGTGATAATGTTGGTGGTGAGATGGGGTATTCTATATTTTCTCCTTCCATCATATTTACACTTCCATCAAGATTGAATACTCCGATAAAATCCCCCAGGAAATGAGGTAATTCAGAATGGCATAAACCACAGGATACAATCCTGATTAATAATTCATCATCACCTGGTGATTTTAATGGTTCTTCATCAATTTCAAATTTTTCCGGCCCCACTAATTTTGCGATTTTTCTTTTCCTGGTCATTTTTATATCAACTCCTTACCAGATAACATTTCTTATATTGTTGTTGTAAAGCCTCCATCAATGTTTATGGTCCACCCATTTATATAATCAGATGCCCTGCTTGCCAGGAAGACCGCCGTACCCATCAAGTCTTCCAGCTTTCCCCAGCGTCCGGCCGGAATCTGATCAGTTATCTTGTTATAAAATTCCGGATCTTCCCATAACTCCTTGTTTACATCTGTCTTCAAAAACCCAGGTGCAATCGCATTTGTCTGAATGTTGTAAGCACCCAGTTCATTGGCAAACACACGGGTTAAACCGATAATCGCATGTTTTGCCGTGGGATATGGTGGACAATTTTTATCGGCAGTAAAAGAAAGGGCAGAACCAATATTTATGATTTTCCCACTTTCCTGTTCTATCATCTTTCTGGCAACCCTATGACTGAGATAATAAACGGTATTTAGATCAACATCTATAACTTTTTCCCATGCTTCATCAGGATACTCTGTAAACTTCTCAAACAAGGAAATACCAGCATTGTTAACTAAAATATCTATCTTCCCATATTCTTTTATACAGCCCCTGACAACATCTTCAATATATTCTTTATCTCTTAAATCTCCCTGAATAAATGATACTTTTCTCCCCTCAGCCTCAATCAATTTTTTTATTTCATCAATATCATCTGTTAAATGGGGAATATATAGATCGGCTCCGGCCCGGGCATAGGCAACTGCATAGGCCATGCCCAGTCCTTTATTGGCACCTGTCACAATCGCAACTTTATCCTTTAAGCTGAAATAATCCATATCAAATTTTTTAAACTTATCTGTCATAATAACATTCTCCTCTCAGGACCATATTTCTTCTGCTGCTTTATCAAGACCCAATTTTAGTAATTTTTCCCGGGAAGGAATTCCCTCTGCTGTCCATTCTCTGACCTGATAGTATTCATCCAGCATTTTATCCAGGTCTTCCCGGCTGATACACTCACCCTTAGAATTCCCGGCTTTCAATGGTTCAGATAAAATTCTCTCTGGAAAGGTATCATCCTCCCGGCCAAGTCCGGCCAGTGCATTGAAAACCCGTGCCAGATTATTCACTCTTTCTCCGACGATTTCTACTTCCTCAGCTGTAATATCTATCCCGGTCAAACCCGCCATGATGGCCGCAGTATTCTCACAAGCCACTCCCGGTACAGCCATATCCAGTAAAAAAGCACACATAGTAGCACAATCACAGGTGACCGTTCTGATATCTTGATTCCATTTAGTCAATCTACCCTTTCCTTCTATCTCGAAGCGGTCGACTTTTTCGGGAATAGGCACACCGAATATTTCCTGGAAGGCATAACCACGGTTATGGTCAGCACCAGTATAGGAAGTAGCATAGTTTAAGCCGTGGGCCTTGGCTCCACGTATATCATAAGCCGGCATCTCCAGACCCTTGACATGCATAGCATACTTTTCAGTACCCTGACCAATTTTGGCAGCAACCCGTTTTGTTCCTTCTGCCAGCAAATCTCCCAGTCCCTGCCTGTAAGCTATATCATGTAACAGGTCCATCATAGCCTGATCATTTCCAAACCTGAGTTCAACTCCATCTGTATCTTCGTTTGTTAAAATTCCTTTTTCATACATCTCCATGGCAAATCCGATAGTTACCCCGGCTGAGATTGTATCCAGACCCAGTTCATCACAGAGACGATCGGCAGCAATAACAGCATCTATATCAGCTACCCCGGTTGTACTGCCCAGGGAATAAACGGATTCAAATTCCGGTCCTTCAGTCAGTTCTCCGGCATATTTACCCCGGGCCAGCTTTAACTGGCTGCAGGAGACCGGACAATTATAAC
>JADQBU010000034.1 GCA_016278435.1 Halanaerobiales bacterium | reverse complement strand
TAGACTAAAGTCTCTTTCCAACATCACTTTTTCATAGATTTTTTGACACTACCCTTTATTCTTACATATATACTTCCCGCAGAAAAACCTTATTATACACAAGAAAAAGACCTTACATCCATAAAAATGGAGTAAGGTCCTGGTTACAAGATTTATTTTATTTTTAAATTTGGTCAGTCATCTTCCCGATCAAAAATGTCACCGACAAGCTCGCCGATGGTAGCCGGACCTGTTAGTTCATCTTCTTTTTGATCTTTACTTTCAACTTTTGTTTTTCCCGTTTTCTGGGTTTTGGTATTTTCTGGCTCATCTTCCAGTTCTTTAAGACTGAGACCCACCCTCTTCTGGTCTGGATCAATATTAATTATTTTTGCTTCTCTTTCTTCCCCAACTGTAACTACTTCATCAGGTGTTTTTACATGTCGCCTCGATAACTGAGAAATGTGAATTAAGCCTTCGATTCCTTCCTCTACTTCCATAAAGGCTCCAAAATCTACAATCTTGGTAATTCTACCATCGATAACTTCGCCTTCATAGTGCTTTTTCGCAAACTCTTCCCAGGGATCGGGTAGTAACTGTTTAAGACCCAGAGAAATTCTTTCTTCTTCTCTATTTACTCCCAGTATCTTTACCTTGATTTCTTCTCCTTCAGTTAATATTTCACGGGGATGTTCTATTCTTCCCCAGGACATTTCTGAAATATGAAGTAATCCTTCAATTCCTCCCAGATCAACAAAAGCACCGAAATCAACCAGTTTGGTAACTTTTCCGGTTATCTCCTGTCCTTCTTCCAGCTCTTTTAATGTTTCATCTTTTAAGTGTTCTCTTTCTTTCTCAAGTACCTTTTTGGCTGAAAGAACAACATTATTTTTATCACGTTCTACTTCAATTACTTTTAATTTCAAGGTTTTACCAATATACTGACCAAGATCTTCCACATAGCCAATTGCAACATGTGATGCCGGGATAAATCCTCTAACACCTACATCGACTACAAGGCCTCCTTTGACCTCTTTTGTAACCTCTGCTTCGATTATTTCATTATTATCATAAGCTTCCATAATTCCTTCCCATGCTTTTTCATAATCAGCTTTTCTTTTGGAAAGAATCATATTACCTTCTTCATCTTCAAGGGTTAAAATAACAACTTCGATTTCATCATTTTCATTAACAACTTCTGCCGGATTTTCAATACTTCTATGGCTAAGTTCCCTCAGGGGAATAAACCCTTCAGTTTTATATCCAACATCAACATAAATGCCATCATCATTAATCTCTACAACAGTTCCAACAACCTTCTGACCTTTTTTCAGGTCTGCAATATCATTATCACTATATTTGAATTCTGCAATTTCTTCATCATCTTCTATATTTTCTGCTTCCTCTGTTTCCTCAAC
The DNA here is from genome assembly GCA_016278435.1 of Halanaerobiales bacterium. Classification (GTDB taxonomy): domain Bacteria; phylum Bacillota; class Halanaerobiia; order Halanaerobiales; family JADQBU01; genus JADQBU01. Next base: position 2,201 of record JADQBU010000034.1, on the reverse strand, counting down.
TTCTTCTACTTCTTCTACTTCTTCAACTTCCTTAATTTCTTCATCACCTTCAACAACTTCCTTATTTTCTTCATCACCTTCAACAACTTCAGTAATTTCTTCCTCTTCCATATTCAAATCCTTTTTTTCCTCGCTCATAGCCTCAATTACCTCCTTTATTAACCAATCCGGGGTAGATGCCCCGGCTGTAATACCTATTTTGTCTTTACCATCAAGCCAGTCCCAACTAAAATCTGCAAAAGTCTCTATATGATAAGTAGGGGTCCCTGTCCTAGCACTAATCTCTACCAGGCGTTTTGTATTGGCACTATTATAACCCCCTATTACTAACATGATGTCCACCTGTTCTGCAAGTAAAGCTGCTGAATTCTGACGGATTTCAGTAGTATTGCAGATTGTATTATAAATTTTCAATTCTTTAACACTGGTAATAATAGACGAGATTATTTTTTTATATGATATTGGTGATTTGGTGGTCTGTGCTACAAAACCCACACGTTCTTGCAGATTAAAATTATACAGCTCTTCCAGGTTATTGATTCTGATAGCTTTTTTATCTGTGGCTCCATATATTCCGATAACTTCCGGATGTTCATGATCACCGTAAATAAAAGTTTGATAACCTTCTTTAACAAGCTGGTGGGCATATTTCTGTGCATTTTTAACAAAAGGGCATGTTGCATCTATGATATGTAAACCCTTATTACGGGCTTCATTTAAAATTCTGGGTTCTACTCCATGGGAGCGAATAATAATTACACCATCCGATATTTTATCAATTGATTCAACAGAAACAATGCCTAGATCCTCTAACTTTGAGACAACCTGCGGATTATGGATGATAGGGCCCAGTGTATAAACTTGAGTTTTTCCATTGGATTTGGCGGCTTCCATTGCTAAATCAATCGCCCGCTTAACCCCGAAACAGAAACCTGCTTCTTCCGCAGTTATAATCTCCAGAACCTTCACCTCCTTCCAACCGACAAAAACAACTTACCAATTAAATAGTATACCCATATACTGCCAACATTATTTCATGCCCTTTATATCTTTTCGCTATTAATCCCTAGAATCCTCCCTGATATATTAAAATATTTTATTCCATTTCTGCTTTTATTTTATTCATAATTAATTTTCCTACTTCATCCCGCAGTTGCCGGTTAATTTTTTTATCATAATATTTTTCAAGTTTAAACACTTCACCGATTGACACCTTCAATCGTTTTTGATTATTAATATTACTGATACCGATAGGTAAAATAGGCGCTTTTGATTTTAATGCTATCATTACTGCTCCAGCCTGTGCCTGTCCAGGCTCACCTGATTTATTTCTGGTTCCTTCTGGAAACATTCCCAGAACCTTATCTTCTTTAATTATCTTAAAAGCATTTTTAATTGCCTTAAGGTCGGGTTTTCCTCTTCTAACAGGAAAAACCCCTATCATTTTAAATGCCCAGCTTGCTATTGGATTCTTAAATAACTCCTCTTTGGCCATAAAAAATACCTGTCTTTTCAACACACAGCCAACTACCGGGGGGTCGAGCGTACTTGTATGGTTAGCCATTACAATTAATGGGCCTTGAAGAGGCAAATTTTTTCTGCCCTCTACTTCCCATCTTGCTATTATCTTAAAATAAATAATAAATGAATATTTAGCAAGCAAGTACAACATTTTCCCCATGTTTTATACATCCTTCTCTATTAGCTTGATTACATAATTTACAGATTCCTCTATATTTAGACCAGTTGTATTGAGTAAAACTGCATCATCAGCTCTGACAAGAGGTGATTCTTCCCGGTGTTGATCAATATAATCTCTCTGTTTGATATCTTTTTTAACATCATTTAACTGCAGAGCAGGTTCTCTATCTTTAATCTCTTCATATCTCCTTTTAGCCCTCTCCTCCAGAGATGCTGTAAGAAATACTTTAAGATCCGCATCAGGTAATACACGGGAGCCAATATCTCTTCCGTCAACAACAATCATTCCCTCCCGGGCCATATCACGCTGCATTTTTAACATGACCTGTCTTACTTCCTTTATCTGAGCAACATCAGATACAGATTCATCGATCTTTTTGTTTCTAATCAATGAAGTAACATCTTTTCCATTAATATGTATTTTATTATCACCTGAAGTAAATTTGATATGTGCTTCCCGGGCCAGTTTAATTAATTTCTTAGAATTATCAATATCAATA
>JADQBU010000123.1 GCA_016278435.1 Halanaerobiales bacterium | reverse complement strand
AATAAAGATGATAAAATCCGGATAGCTGAAAAACTGGCTGAAGCTGGTGTTCACAGGATTGAAGCCGGTATGCCAGCAGTTTCTGACCAGGACAAAGAGGCAATTATTGAACTGGCAAAAAGAGACCTGGGAGACACTGAAATATTTGCCTTTGCCCGTTGTATGAAAAAAGATGTTCAACTGGCTCTGGAATGTGGTGTAGATGGAATCGTTATTGAAATTCCATCCAGTGAACATATTATTAAAAACGCCTATAAATGGCCGCTGGAAAAAGCAATCGAACTTTCTATCGAAGCAACCCAGTTTGCCAAAGAAAATGGCCTTTATACTGTTTTCTTCCCCATTGACGGTAGCCGCGCTGATATTGACTGGTTCCTGGATGTAATCGTCAGGGTAGCAACTGAAGGCCACATGGATGCTCTGGCCGTAGTTGATACCTTCGGTGGTCTTAATCCACATTCAGTACCATATCTGGTCAAAAAAATTAAAGAAAGAATTGACAAACCGCTCGAAGCTCATTTCCACGATGATTTTGGACTCGGTGCCGCCAACACCCTTATGGGTCTGGCTTCAGGTATCGAAGTAGCCCATACAACTATCACCGGTGTCGGTGAAAGAGCCGGAAATGCTCCCTATGAAGATGTTGTTCTTTCCCTTTTAACCATGTATAATAAAGATATTGGTATCGATGTCTCTAAATTCTATGAAATATCCAAACTCATGCAGGAAAAAGCCAAATTAAATATTAGACCCAATAGACCAATTGTTGGAGATACCGTATTTAATGTTGAATCCGGTATTATTACCAGCTGGGTAGAAAACTGTGGTGACGAAAACAGATTAGAACTATCACCTTTCTTACCCGAACTGGTAGGTAACTACCCAACCAAGATTATCTTTGGTAAAAACAATGGTATTCCCAATGTTACTTTTGGTCTGGATACAATGGGCTGGGAAGCAACCGATGATGAAAAGATGGAAATTCTGATGAAGATTAAAGAAAAGAGTTTCGATGTGAAGGGTGCTATCAGTCTGGAAGATTTCAAAGAAATCGCCGGCAAAGTGCTCGGAAAATAAAATTCAATTAGAAAAACACCCATTATTTTAATATAAATTAATACTGGAGGTCTGCCGGGGGCATTTAATCCATTTTATCTACCCACGGCAGACCACTTTTTTATACATAGGTAATTAAAGTAAATTCAAGTTTAATTAACTCAACAGGATCTATTTCATAAGTTTTTTATACAATCCTACCCTTCTCCATTCATCCAGCACACCGGGCTTGGTTCTATATGGCAGGGGCAAGGAATATACATCACTGGTCTGGCGCATCTGCCTGATTCTATCGAGATCAAGGTCAGCTACAACTACTCCCTCTTCCCACGATTCGGCCAGAATCTTTTCCGGACTGGCAACCATAGCCAGCCCTGCTTCAGCTCCCAGCAGATTCTGACAGGTAGTAGTATACATCAGATTCTCGATAGCCCGGGCCTGAATTAGTAATCTCCAGGTATCGAATAATTCTGCTTTATTGATTCCGGCCGGCATAAATACTATTTCTGCTCCCTTTAAAGCCAGAATCCTGCTTATCTCAGGCAGATAAACTTCACTACATACCAGAATTCCAATAGTTCCAAATTCAGTTTCAAATACAGGTAATTCATCGGCTTCCTTATAATCTAAATCCCATAAACGGCTATTTTTATAAATCCAGGGTCCCGGGGGAGATGTACGCCTGTACTTGCCCAGCACTTTACCTTCCGGGGTAAGAATTACTTCGACAATATTCTCCCTATCCTCTTCTCTTTCATCTTTTTCTGCTGTCCCGTATATTATATAAATATTGTTTTCCCGTGCCGCCCGGGCCAGTTCCTCCTGAGGAGAAAAATCAAGTGGTTTTTTCCAGGGACCGGGATATGTTTCCGGAAAACAAACAATCTGAGCCCTTTTCCGGGCAGCTTCTTTTAAATAAGCCAGGGCTTTTCCCATATTGGCTTCCGGCCCGGTTTCATTAAGGTCTGTCTGTACAACTGCCACTCTCACCTTGTCCATCTGCATCAATACCCGCCTCCGTTTCTAAATAATCATTTTCTTTAATTCTCTGGAGAATTAAAACTATACTCCCTTCTGGGGAATTGAAATTAAACTCCCAGGTAATGGTGAATCATTTCCTTATTACAGGCTACTTCTTCCGGCTTGCCTGAAAATACAACCTGACCCTTGGAGATAATATATATCTTGTCTGCAATATTAAGGGCAAAATCCAGTTTCTGTTCTGCCATCAGAATAGAGTATCCTTCTTCTTTGATTTTCTTAATTAAATCATATACTTCCCTGACCAGTAAGGGGGCTAACCCCTCTGTAGGTTCATCCATAATTAGCATACTGGGATTGGCTATTAAAGCCCGGGCAATGGCAAGCATCTGCTGTTCTCCCCCGGACAGTTCATTACCTTTGTGATTAATTCTTTCCTGTAGCCGCGGAAAAAAGCCAAATACTTTTTCAATATTCCAATCACCACCGGGTCTTCCCGCTATCTGAAGGTGCTCCAGGACAGTCAGTGATTTAAAGAGTCTTCTGCCCTGTGGTACCAGAGAGATACCCTTACGCGAAATCTGATGGGCCTGAAGATTATTTATCTGCTCATCACAGAAAAATACTTTCCCCTGACGGGGTGGAGTCAGATTCATTATAGAACGTAACAATGTCGTCTTTCCAACCCCATTTCTCCCCAGGATAGCTACCAGTTTGCTCCGAGGGACCTGTAATGAAATTCCCTGCAAAATATGGCTATTACCATAATAGGTATGAATATCTTCAACTCTTAAGATTTCTGCACTCATCGGCATTCCCCTCTCTCCCCAGATATATTTCCTGTACCCTGGTATTATTCCTGATATTCTCCTGGGTATCCAGGGCAATTACCTCCCCTTCATTAAGTACCATAATTCTTTCAGCAACAGCAAAGGCTACATCCATATCATGTTCTATTAATAGCAGGGTAATATCAGGCTCCAGCTGTTTTATTATCTTGATCATCGTTCCCGACTCTGCCATAGAAAGCCCAGCTGTTGGTTCATCCAGTGCAATAATTCTCGGTTCACTGGCCAGTGCAACAATCAATTCAATAAGTCTCTGATCTCCATAGGCCAGATTTTTAACTTTAGCCTCACTTTTATCCTCCAGATCTACCATTTTTAAAGACTGCCAGGCCCGGTTCAGAAGCTCCTGATTATTATGAACAGATTTCCACCAGGAAAATTTAGTTTTAGAAGTACCCTGCAAAGCCAGAATAATATTTTCAATTACCGTCATTTCAAAAAACAGGGCGGTAATCTGAAAGGTTTTGGCCAAACCATGGTAAACCCTTTTATAACGGGGAAGATTGGTTACATCTTCTCCAAAGATATAAATTTTGCCCTCAGAAGGAGGGATTGCCCCACATATTAGATTAAAGAGGGTTGTTTTACCGGCTCCATTAGGTCCAATAATTGCCAATCTCTCCCCTTCATCTACACTGAAATTAACGCCTTTAACAGCATGTAGACCCCCGAACCTTTATCTTCAGTCTGATCAAAGCAAAATGCCAGAATTGCGCCGCGTAATTGT
>JADQBU010000137.1 GCA_016278435.1 Halanaerobiales bacterium | reverse complement strand
CAGAATGTGTCGTCATATAGACTCTGAAAAATAAGTAATCAGAATTCACATCGGGATTAATAAATTCCACATCGATAGCAACCCCTTCTCCATCAGAACTCTTTATCCATTCCCCATTTTCTTCCGCCATAGCTATAACCGATACTATTAAAATCAGTATTATCAGAAAAACAGTAGTCTTGATTCTTTTCATTTAATCACCTTTTCCTAAAATTTGTTGTACTTTATACGGGTACATGGTATATAATTAAGATACCACGCTTTTTGCAATTAGTCAAGATATTTTTTTAGAGATTTCCCTTGACAATTACCAGTCTCATCTATATAATTAATTAAAATACTAAATTCCTATAAATTTAGTGTAGATTGGGAGGCGGTAATAATGGCATTTCTCAAGATAAGAAATCTTTCCAAGCATTTTATCCAGCAGGATAAGAAAGAATTGGAAGTCTTAAAGGATATAAACCTGGAGATCAATAATAAGGAATTTGTAACCCTGATTGGTCCCTCCGGTTGTGGTAAATCGACCTTGCTTAATATTCTGGCTGGTTTAATAACACCCGATACCGGTAAGGTTTTATTAAATAATAGAATTATTCCTGGCCCAGGGAAAGATCGAGTTATGGTATTTCAGGAGGCTGCTCTCTTCCCCTGGTTAACCGTTATTGAAAACGTTATGTTCGGGTTAAAAATAAATAATATAGACAAGAATACTGCTTATGAAAAGGCCTTAAAGCAATTAAAGGCTGTCCATCTGGCAAATTTCAAGGATTCTTTACCTCATCAACTATCAGGGGGAATGAAACAGCGGGTTGCTATTGCCAGAGCTTTAGTAATGGACCCCGATATATTATTAATGGATGAACCATTTGGAGCCCTTGATGAACAGACAAGACTTATTCTACAGAAAGAATTAATAGATATCTGGTTAGATACCCAGAAAACAATTATATTTGTAACTCATAATATCAGAGAAGCTGTTAAACTATCAGACCGGATAGTTGTTCTGGGAACAAACCCTGGTTATATAATAGATGAAATAAAAATAGATCTTCCTCATCCCCGGGAGCGGGAGAATCCCTATTTAGTTAAACTGGAAAATAGAATTCTGAAGTTATTACAAAATCAAATGAACACTGTAGGTGTATATGATGAAGCAGTTTATGCTTAGAGTTGCATTTATTTTATTTATTATAGTTGTCTGGCAGATATTGTTTATTCTCAACATCTGGCCTGAATTCCTCTTTCCTTCACCACTAATGGTGGCCAATACTTTAAGCGATGGTTTTAAAGATGGGACATTTATTCAGGCCATTGGCGCCAGTTTCAGAAGACTGTTGCTGGGATATTTAATATCAATAATTTTTGGAACTCTCCTGGGTATCTTGATTGCCAGCAATAAAATCATCGAAGAGATGATTGGACCCTTTATTTTGGCCCTCCAGAGTATTCCCAGTATAGTCTGGTTACCACTGGCCCTACTCTGGTTCTCTCTGGGTGAAACAGCAATTATCTCAGTTGTAGTGCTCGGGGGAACCTGGAATATGGTTATCAATTCCAGTACAGGGATAAAAAATGTACAGCCAATTTTAATCAGAGCTGCCCAAACTATGGGGATAAATAAAATACAGCTTTTCTGGAAAGTCATCCTCCCGGCCTCTATTCCCCATTTAATCACAGGCATGCGTCTTTCCTGGGCATTTTCCTGGCGGGCTCTGATGGCAGGTGAACTGATCGGTAGTGGTGATGGTCTGGGACAGATATTAATGTGGGGCCGCGATATGGGTAATATGAGCCTGGTAATATCGGTTATTTTACTTATCGGCTCTATTGGTTATCTGACAGACAACTTTATCTTCAAGAAATTCGAGGATAAAGTATTAAATAGATGGGGACTTGATGTAAAATAAATTCTAAAATACAAAATAAGAGGTGAATAAAAATAATGTTTCAGAAAAGAAGATTTCTGGTTATATTAATGTTGAGTCTACTTGCTTTAATAATAAGTACTGGAGGAGTAATTAATGCCAAAGAAGATGTTAAAAAAATAAATATTGGTTATTTCCCCAATATAACTCATGCTCCGGCTATTATTGGTGTAAGTCAAGGAATATTTACTCAAAATCTACCCGGAGTTAAAGTCAATACCCGCATCTTTCCCAATGGTTCTCTCTTTATGGATGCACTTAATACAGGTCAGATTGATATTGGCTATGTAGGTCCAGGACCAGCTATTAACCGGTATCTACAGGGAGCAGATGTTAAGGCACTGGCCAGCGCCAGTACCGGAGGAACTGTTCTTGTTACCAGAAAAGACCTGGAATATAATTCAGTTGAAGACTTAAAAAACAAAGTAATCGCCACAGCAGCTCTGGGCTGTACCCATGATTTACTTCTCCGGCAACTAATTAAAGATCATAATATGGATACAACCAGACGGGGTGGTACTATAGACCATAGAGCCCAGAAACCGGCAACTATGATAGGTCTTTTTGCTACCAAACAGCTTGATGCTGCTATGGTCTCAGAACCCTGGGCAGCCCGTATGGAAAATCAACTGGGAGCAAAAGTTGTACTGGACTGGAACCAGGTACCCTGGGATGGTAAATTGCCTGCTGCCTTACTGGTTTCTTCTGGCAATTTTATAGAGAATAATCCTGAGCTTATCAAGTCATTTTTAAGAGCTCATCTGGCAGCAATCGAATTCATCAAAGATAATCCAGCTAAAACTGCAGAAATTTTACAGAAGGAAATCAAGAAAATAACACGTCAGGAACTATCACTTGATGTAATAAACCGCTCTTTAAATAGAACCAACATTACAGCCGCCCTGGATCCTGGTGTAGTTCAAGAACTGGCAGACCTGTCTGCCGAACTGGGCTTTATCAAAAGCGATTCAGATCTAACCGGTTTTATTGATACAACTTATCTGGAGGAGATCAAAAATGCTAACAGTAAATAGTATAACAGAACTGGTCGGCAGAACTCCTGTGGTTAAGTTAAGATGTATTGTACCTGAAGATGCTGCGGATATCTATGTCAAATTAGAATATTTCAATCCCAGTGGTAGTGTTAAGGACAGAGCTGCCCTCAACATGATCAAAGCAGCAGAAAAAAGTGGAGAACTTAAACCTGGAGGTACAATTATCGAACCTACCAGTGGTAATACCGGCATTGGTCTGGCCATGACCGCTGCAGCCAGAGGTTATAGATGTATTATTACTATGCCGGATAGTGCCTCTGAAGAAAGAATTAAGATCATAAAAGCTTACGGTAGTGAAGTGTTCCTGACTCCGAGCGATAAACTTATGCAGGGAGCAATTGATAAGGCAGAAGAACTGGCCAATAAAATAGATAACTCCTTTATCCCCAATCAATTTAAAAATCCTGCTAATCCTGATGTTCACCGCCTGACAACAGCAATTGAGATACTGGAACAGATGGATTATGAACTCGATGGTTTCGTAGCCAGCGCCGGCACCGGAGGTACCATTACCGGGACAGGTGAAGAACTCCTGAAAAAACTACCGGACCTAAAAATTTATACAGTAGAATCCAGTAATTCTCCTGTTTTGGCCGGTGGAGAACCTGGATCTCATAAGATTCCCGAGATC
>JADQBU010000298.1 GCA_016278435.1 Halanaerobiales bacterium | reverse complement strand
CATCTGCGACCAGTCTAACTCATAGTCGTACCCATGTCTGACTATATGCCGGAATCTTCGCAGTCTATCCAGTTTATCTTTTAAGTCAGTTGAAATAAACCGAGGTCTTACCCCTTCAATATCCAGCAACATCTGTTCAAGTAATTCCCGGTGCCAGTTTTCCCCGGCAGGAAGATCACCATCTACATCTTTTGCTACCCTCTTAAAGGCAGTTTCCAGCGCAGTATAAACATGTTGCAAACTCATTGCTACTGCATAAATATTTGGGTTTTTATAATTAACATCTTCACGATAAATATTATCTGCAAATTCCTGTACCCTGTTATATAATTCAATAATAGTATTCATATCGACCTGTAGCTGCGAAGCTAATTTTCTAAAATTATTGGCTTTCATCTCTTCTGGACTCATAAATAATCACCCCTTCTTTCTCAATGGTTTTTCTTAACTGTTCATTAGCTCTTTCTATCTGTACCAGGTCAAAATTATGATTAAAAATCTTCTCCAGTTCTCCCCAGGCATCTATATATTCTTCTGATTTAAGTCCTTCCACAGCCAGATCTACATCGGAATTTAAGCGGAAAAAATTTCTGTTAGCCAGTGAACCAAAAAGGTAGACCCTTTTCACATTAAATGTATCCCCTAACAAACGGGCAGCATCTCTTGCTTTATTGTTATATTCTTGAAATAAAATTTCGGTTTCTTTTTTTTCTTTTTCTAGTCTTTTAATATGTGATTTTATATAGGAAGAATAGTCATCAGCCACTAAAACCCCTCCTTCCAATCTTTACTGCTTTCTGTTAATATTTTAACAGATTTTTAACTTATAAACAAATTCTGTGGCTAATCCTGTTGCCCATATAATTCCAGACTCCTTCGCTGTTTAAAAAGATACAACAAATTCCCCGGCTTACGGATTCTGCACCAGGAACGTTTCGCCTGCTTCAACTCTTCCTCAGGAACCCTTATACCTGCATAAATTTCCCGATTAAAAGGTTCGATAATATCCCCTACCTCCTGCTCTAAAGAAGGGAAATAGCCTGCCAGCCGTCTGCCGTATTCCCGGGGTGTTTCTGAATCTATTTTTCTTATACCACAGATCTTCCCCCATCTTAACAGCTTTTTATAAGTCCGCAGGGTTCTGTAAGGTGATCTTCCGATCAACCTGACCGCCAGCCTCTTGATTAGCTCATAAAGCCTTTTAAAATAAATACTGAGGCCTTCTCCACCCTCTTTCTTATCATCGGTCCGGGAAAAGAGCCAGCGGTATAAGTAGTATATAGATAAACCGATCAAAACAGCTGCCAGCAGGACCAGTATCACTATTAAAAGATGTCCCAGTATCTTCTCGATCAAGGCAGCAAGCCAGCTCTGTTCAAATTCAGCAGGTGCCATGTTCTGCCCACCTGATACCGGAGTTCCCCCATCGGTAGTGGGTGCAGCATGACCGAAAAGGAATTTCAGTATACTGACCAGGATGGCCAGTAATGGTCTGGCAATAATCTTGATAATGCTGTATCCTGTCTCTGCAGCCCCTGTCAGGTAGGGGATCCCAAAAAAGATAAATAAAGACAAAATGATAATAGTCAATAATACAAAACCTGTAATTAATCCGATTTTAGCATAACCCGAAATATATTCCTTCTTCCCATCCCCTGCTCCCCGGGCGATTCCCATGGCCATGATACTGAAGATAAAAAAGATGATAAACCAGACCAGGGGCTGACCACCTATCTTTAAACCTACCCCTTCTAAAAAGAGCAGAATTGCAAAAACACCTATTCCTTTATCAAACCGGATACATATTATTTCATAATCCCGGGACCTTCTGGAGAAAGCCATCCCTCCATACCAGAGAACCAGCACAGAAGCGATGACAGCCAGTAGATAAAGCCATTCCTTCATTCCCTCCGCCCGGGTAAAAACACTCCAGAAAAGATTGATATTAAACAACGAGTCATGGGGGTAATAATAGGTCTGAACGGCCAGGACAATTGCACCTATAAATCCCAGTATATGCAAAATTAAGACCTGAATAACCAGCCAGCCCCTACCCCGGGAAAGACGGTTAAGGGCTGCTGCCAGGATAAAGATTAATGCTGAATCATAGACTGGAAAAGAGAAACCCCAGGCTGGTACCAGCAGGACTGATATCAGGCCGGAAAGCAGACAGAATTCCATGCCGCCTGCCGTTATCAGTAAAGGAATATTCAGCATAAATATTCACCTTCATCCTCTTGCTCTTCTTCCTTTAAGGGAGGTAAGGGTTCTGTCAGAAAATCTTCCAGGCAGTAAAAGTTATCTGTCCTTTTGTTAATATCATCATCTGGCCTGCAGACTATATTCAGCACCGGTATTCTCTTCTCTCTCATAAGCTCCTCAACAGAGTAAAATTCTTCAGTTCTGGAATAAGTAAAATGCAGACCGGTACACCCCTGGGGCAATATTTCTTCTTCCAGCAGGTTTTCCATACTGTAACAGCTTTCCTGTTTCAATCTGGCCAGAAGCTCCAGAAAAGCCGGCAGCTGGTCCCCATTCCTTTTGGCCGGTAGATATGCTGATCTTTTCTCTACCCTGCCGTCCAGGTAACCATTGGCGATTAAACTAAACGAATAACCTTCTCGCTCAAGCTGGACAGCGAGCGATGCTGCCGTCTCCAGCATCTTCTCAAAGCAGACCTCATCCTCACCGAAATGATCAACATCAATTAAGAACAAAACATTAAGCTCCGTGGAAGCATCAAATATCTTCTCCTGCAGGGTCTGATAGCGGGCACTGGCCTTCCAGTTAATATGTTTTGCCGGCTGCCCGTACTGATACTCACGGGAACCGGAGAAGAAAACCGGATCTTGAACCAGCCCATATCTATCTATAATATCCCCTTTGAATAACTTTCGGGGCAAATAAGGGATCTGCAGGGGGAAGATAGCCGGATATACTATAACCTCAACCGGCTCTGTACTCAGGTTCTTTCTTTCCTGAAAGAGCCCAAAGGGATCCCCAACCATTAAAGCAGGTGGATTTAAAAGATACCAGCCCCTCTGGGAAACAGTAATCTTCAGCTGCCAGGCAATCTTCTGGTACCATAATAAACTGCTGTCTTTAACAGCATCAAATTCGAGAAACTCAATCTTTGAGCCCGGAAACTCGATCTTAAGCCAGACCGGTAGAATCTTCTTATTCTCTATCGCCAGTGATACCGGGATATCTTCACCCGGAAACATCCTCTTGCTTTCAGCATCAAAATGCAGGAATACATTCTTCTTACCGGCCTTACTCCATAATTTTGCTCCGTAGATGAAGATAAGGATTAACAGGGTAAGAACAATTAACCCCTGGACACCTTTCAGGAGGGCGATAAAAAGCACAATCATTGTAAAAAATAATATTAGTCCGTCGGCAAATATGGTTGGTAAAGGTTTCTCCATAATAATCAATCCCTATTTTTAGTTCATTGATATCCTCCCCGCCCTGATGCAAGAGCAAGGCTTTCCTGTCTTAATTCGCGAAACTGAGAGACATCAGATAGTGGGAACACTCAGTTCTGCAAGTATTTCTCCAATGATTACAGATGAATCTTTATGCTTTAACCTTTCCTCCCGGGCGAGGATCAGCC
>JADQBU010000372.1 GCA_016278435.1 Halanaerobiales bacterium | reverse complement strand
GATAAGGTTGAAATATTTAGCGGCATTAGAAAGGGAAAAACAATTGGAAGTCCGGTGGGACTGATAATTTATAATAAAGACTGGCAAAACTGGAAGGAGATTATGTCCCCTTTCAGTAAAGGTGATATAAACGGACTGGATAAAGTAAAGATTAATGAAGACAGCAGACTGGATAAAGTCGATAAAAAGGTAACCCGGCCCCGTCCCGGTCATGCTGATTTGCCCGGTGTCATTAAGTATAATTTAGAAGATATCAGAAATATTCTGGAAAGGGCTAGTGCCCGGGAAACAGCTGCCAGGACAGCTACTGGGGCATTGATTGATAATTTCTTAAGATATTTTTCAATTGAGATAATCAGCCATGTTATCCAGATTGGAGATGTAAAAGCAGAATTACCAGAAGTTTCTTTTAGTGAATTAAAAAACAGAGTTACCGATTCACCACTCCACTGTTATGACCAACAAAAAGAAGAAGAGATGATGAGATTGATCGATGAATCCAGACAAGAGGGTGAGACACTGGGCGGTGTTATTGAGATCAGAACTACTCCTCTGCCTGTAGGTCTTGGCAGTCACACTCAGTGGAACAGAAAACTTGATGGGAAAATAGCCCGGGCACTGATGAGTATTCCTGCTGTCAAGGGAGTTGAAATTGGTCCGGCCTTTGAGAATGCAACCCGACCAGGTTCTCAGGTCCATGATGAAATATTTTATAATCAGCAGAGGGGATTTTACCGGAAAACTAACCGGGCTGGCGGCTTAGAGGGTGGTATTTCAAATGGAGAACCCCTGGTGGTTCGAATTGCCATGAAACCTATTCCCACTCTTTATAATCCACTTAACTCTGTTGATATTGAGAGCAAAGAAAAATTTAAAGCCAGTGTGGAAAGATCTGATGTGACAGCTGTTCCGGCTGCAGGTGTAGTCGGTGAGGCTATGCTTGGTTTTGTTCTGGCCAGGGAGTTGCTGGAAAAGTTCGGTGGAGACCATATCGATGAAATATTAAATAATTACCGACAATTTATTGAAAATAATTTGTATTTATAATTGGAATTAAAACCCGAAAGGGTTTTTTTTGGAGAATATTGATCGGGATTATGACCGGAGACAGATGATAATATTTACAAACAAAATATCATATGATATAATTTACAATATTAAATCATATAACGATTATATGTCTTCTGTATTATATAGGGAAGGAGGTGTATAATGAAAGTAAGTAGTGAAACGGTAGTTTACAGTATGGCAGCAGAAAATAAGCCGGTAGCTACCTGTAAACCTGGGAATACAATTATTTTTGAAACAAAGGACTGTTTCAGTAATCAGATAAGAACAGAGGATAAACTGTTTGAACTTACAGACTGGGATACTGTTAATCCTGCTACAGGTCCGGTAGCAGTTGAAGGTGCCATGCCTGGTGATGTACTTAAAGTTAGTATAAAAAAGATTGAAGTTGCCGGTCAGGGAGTGATGATCGCTGTTCCAGAAATGGGCTTTCTGGACAAGTATATTGAAGAATCACAAACCAAGATTATTCCAATTGAAAATGATCAAGCTGTTTTCAATGATAAAATCAAACTACCACTTTCCCCTATGATTGGAGTAATTGGAACAGCGCCAGCTGAAATAGCAGTTCCCTGTGGTACACCCGGTTCCCATGGCGGGAATATGGATACAACCTCTATCAAAGAAGGTGCAGACCTGTATCTTCCCGTTTTTGTTGAGGGTGGTCTTTTGGCTATGGGTGACTTACATGCAGTTATGGGAGATGGAGAAGTTGTAGTATGTGGGGTAGAAATTGCAGGTGAAGTTACGGTAAAGGTTGATCTGATTAAAGGTAAATCAATATCAGATCCTATACTGGAAAATTCAGAAGCCTGGTATACGATTGCCTCAGCTCCTACTCTGGGTGAAGCTGCTCAGAAAGTAACTGATAATATGTTTGAATTCTTAAGCCAGAGATTATCATTACCAACAAATGAAATTGGTATGTTGATGAGTTTGATCTGTGACCTGGAAGTATGTCAGGTTGTTGATCCGGAAAAAACAGCCAGGATGAAATTGGATAAAAAAGCCTTAGCTGAATATGACCTCATGTTTTGAGAAATGAGCATTCAGAAATAAAAATTATGAGGAGGAAATAGGAATGAAGAAGAAGTTTATTAGTTTACTACTGGTAGGGGTTATGGTTATGGGTCTGGCAGGTACAGTAACTGCAGCAGACACCATTAAACTCGGTGGTACATCCAGTCTAGTTGGGATTCTTGGTTCAATTGGGGAAATGGTATTAAAAGGTGCAAACCTTGCTGTCGATATGGCCAATGAAGATGGCGGAATCCATGGTCAGCAGGTTGAGTATGTTAACATTGACGGTCAGAGCAGCCAGACTGTCATTTCCAATGCTGCTATCAGATTAATTGAGGAAGAAGAAGTTTTAGCAGGAGTTGGACCAGTTGATATTAATTATCTGTCAGCAGCAGCTCCGATATTTGAAAATCATAAAACTGTTTTGATGGATCCAACTGCAACTACTCCCAGTATTGCTGCCATGGGTGATTATATTTTTATGACACCTTTTGGTGATGATGCTCAGGCTCGTGCACTTGCCAAATATGTAGCCAAAGACTTAGGTTTTAAAACTGTTGGTATTATTAAGGATGTTAATGCTGATTATAGTATAACTCTCGCAAAATTCTTTAAGGAAGCTTTCAAAGAATTTACAGGTAATGAAGATTGTATTCCTGTTGAAGAAAATTATCAGACCGGTGACCAGGACTATACAGCCCAGTTAACCAGGATCCGTGGAGTGGAAATTGATGCACTATTTATAATTCCACCTTTACCCCAGGATGCTCCAGTTATTGCTAAACAGGCCAGACGTTTTGGTATAAATGTACCGATAATCTACCCTGATGCCGGTGACTTTGAAGAAGTTATTGAAATTGGTGGAGAGTCTGTAGAAGGTGCGTACATTTCTTCCCACTTTGCCATTGAAAAGGCTATGACAGATGTAGCTAATGAATTTGCAGCTAAATTTGAAGAAAAATATGGTTATTTACCCGGTGGTTTTGAAGGTCTTGGATTCGATTCAGCCCAGATTGTTCTGGAAGCAATCAGAAAAATTGATAAAGATAAATGGAATTCTCTGGATCTTGCCGGCAAGAGACAGGCTATTCAGGAATCTCTGGTCAACAATCAATTTAACAATCTGATTGTTCCTATTAAATATGAACCCAATGAACCGCCCACAAAACCGGTTGTTCTAAAACAGATCAAAAATGGAGAACGTGTCTTTCTGAAAGTAATGTATCCGGAAGATTTTGCAGTAGAATAAAAATAATAAGTTAAAATAGGGACGCGGACAATTACTTTCCGCGTCTCTTATTTTAAAAAAATTACTTTAAAATTTTATTTACTTTTATTATAATATCGTGATTATAGAATAAGGGGAAGATTATATTATGAGTGAAAGGTTACTTGAATTAAAAAATGTTGTCAAGAGGTTTGGTGGTGTTGTGGCAGTTGAGGATTTTTCAATGGCCCTTCATAATGGAGAATTACTGGGGTTAATCGGTCCCAACGGGGCAGGTAAATCTACTACCTTTAACCTGATA
>JADQBU010000294.1 GCA_016278435.1 Halanaerobiales bacterium | reverse complement strand
GGTCGATGATCCACTTGCATATTTTCCCGTTGAAATTAAGGAGATTCTGTACAAGGAGGTAAGACAATAGATGGCTACTCCTATTATTGGACTGGTCAAGGTTATCAGGAGTAAGAATGCAGGTCCCTATGAATTAACCTTTGACCTGATATTTAAGGATAACAATTCATATCAAATGGTTAAAGAGGCTGGTATTATTAACAAAAATTTAATTAGCCAGCTTTATCAGATTTCCCGGGACGATGTCATTTCTATTATTAATTATGAACCTGCTCTGGCGATAAAAGTGACGATTAAGCGTCCGCTTTCAGCTGGGGCTGTTGGTGATAGAGATGTTTATGGTGCTCAGCAGTATGCCCCGTTGATGGGTCTGGAATTAGATTAATAGATGATTTAGTTGGTCTGGAACAAGACAGAAAAAGCAAGGAGGGGAGTTAAATGCATGATTTTCAACAGGGTGTGGAGTTTTCCCATTATTTATTTACCTCACATGTCCAGGAAGGTGACCTTCTGATTGATGCCACAGCAGGTAATGGAGAGGATACCATTTTTCTCGCAAACCTTACCGGCCCAACAGGAGATGTCCTTGCTTTTGAGATTCAGGAAGAGGCCCTGAGAAATGCAGCTTCCAGGATAAGTAAAGAAGGGCTGGAGGAAAGGGTTACGTTAATCAAGGACGGCCATGAGAATATAGGTGAATATGCCGAAACAGGGTCAGTAGGGGGTATCCTGTTTAATCTGGGATACCTTCCAGGAGGAGATAAAGATATTATCACCAGGCCGGAAACTACATTACGGGCAATGGACAGTGGATTATCTCTGCTGAAGCAAGGTGGTATAATTGTTCTGGTAATATATACAGGGCACAGTGGTGGAAAAGAGGAGAAAAATGCTCTGTTGAGTTTTACTTCCAGGCTGGATTTCACTGAATATAATGTTCTACATTATCATTTTGTTAATCAATTAACACCTCCACCTGAGGTACTGGCAGTGAAGAAAAGATAAGTGTTTTTAGCAGATTTAAATTTTGACATTAATGGGTAAATACGATATTATAAACAGGCAATACTATACATTTATAAAGAGAGGTCAGGACAATGATGATGGACAGTTTCGCCCACTCAGTTTATTATGCTCCCAGAGGTAAAGATAGATTAATATTTCTGGGGAGTAATATTTCTCAAAATTATTTAAATGCCAATGATAAATTGATCGGATTAGTGGGAGAAGCGGGGGCCGGCAAATCATTACTGGTCAAGGGAATGTTTCCCGGCCTGATTCTAACCAATGATGATCAGGGTATTAATACACGTCCACTTCCTGTCTTGAGTGATTACGAAGAGGGCAAATTTTATTCTCATACCTATCATGTAGATATCAGGTTTGAAACAGCATTTGCTCAACCATGGGAACTGGTAGAGGCCATTGAAAAGGCAGTTTTAAAAGGGAGAAGGGTGATAGTTGAGCATTTTGATTTGATTGAATCTTATATAAATGTATCTCCCGAGGTGCTGGTGGGAATTGGGGAAGAAGTTCTGGTAACCAGACCGGGAGTATTTGGCCCTCATGCCCATGAGATTAAAAAGATTGTTTTTAAGTCTATAAAGTACCGCAGGATGGCTCATACAGCAGAAGATTTAACGACTATGGCCATTGAAAAAAGGGGTTATATGAGACCTCCATTACATAGTGATGTTAAAAGTGGTTTTGTATTACAGTTCAAGGAAAAACCGGATTTTTCAATCAGGGATATAGCAGAAGAAGTTGGGGAGATGATAACGAAGGATTTAAAAATCCGTTATATGGATGATGAGCATATCAAAATCGGAGAAAAAAGGTGCATCTGTACCGGACCTAGAATACATGTTAACAGTACAGGTGAAATCGATGGTTTTCAGCTTATAGATGAATATAAGATAGATCCACGGACCGGTTTTTATTTGTTGGCCGGACTGGTCGGAAATGAACGCAGTCAGTTTCAATTGAGCAGGCTTTAACTTTAAATCAAGAAAATCCCAGAAAGGAGAATTAGATATGAGCGAGGAAAGGGTTGATGGCAGGGCAAATGATCAATTAAGAGATGTTAGTTTCACGCGGAATTATACCAAATTTGCGGAGGGCTCTGTACTGGTCGAAGCCGGTGATACCATAGTACTCTGTAATGTTTCCATAGAAGATGGAGTTCCTTACTTTCTCCGCGGTCAGAACAGGGGCTGGCTAACAGCCGAGTATTCTCTTTTACCACGTTCAACCCATAATAGAACAATACGTGAGGCAGCAAAAGGGAAAATAAGCGGGCGTACAAAAGAGATACAGAGACTTATCGGGAGAGCTTTAAGGGCTGTAGTTGACCTGGAAAAGATCGGGGAAAGAACTATCTGGATTGATTGTGATGTGCTTCAGGCCGATGGTGGGACAAGGACTGCCTCCATTACAGGTGCCTATTTAGCGCTGGTTGACGCGGTAGATTATCTGCTGGAAGACGGGATAGTTAAAGAATCACCACTTACTGGTTTTATGGCTGCAACAAGTGTGGGGATTGTTAAAGGGGAATTAATGCTGGACCTCTGTTATTTTGAAGATTCACAGGCTCAGGTTGATATGAACATTGTTATGACTGAGAAAAAAGAAATAATTGAAATTCAGGGAACTGCCGAGGAATCTACTTTTTCACGGGAGGAAATGAACGGATTACTTGACCTTGCGGAAAAGGGAATACAGGAATTGATAGATGAACAGAAAAAGGTCCTGGGGGATAGCTGATAGTATATGAGAAAATTACTGGTTGCAACAAATAATCCCGGCAAGATAAAAGAGATAAAAGAAAATTTCAAGAACCTGAAACTAAATATTATTGGATTAAGTGATCTGGAGGAAGACCTGGAAGTTGAAGAAGATGGCCAGACTTTTGCTGAAAATGCGCTGAAGAAAGCCCGGATCAGAGCTGAAAAGACAGATCTGCTTACCCTGGCCGATGACTCCGGCCTGGAGGTAGAATATCTTGATGGTAAACCCGGAATTTATTCTGCACGCTATGCTGGAGAAGATGCCGGTGATGAGGAAAATAATGAGAAACTTTTAGCTGAACTGGAAGGGTTGCCGCTGGAGGAAAGGTTTGCCAGGTTTGTCTGCTGTGCTGCCCTGGTAGATCTGGAAACTGGTGCTGAACATACTGTTGAAGGAATCTGTCAGGGTGTGATTCTTAATTCCCCGCGGGGTAAGGGTGGTTTTGGTTATGACCCACTGTTTTTCATTCCCCAGAAGAACAAGACATTTGCTGAATTATCCCTGGCCGAGAAGAATGAAATTAGTCACAGGGCGAGAGCACTCAGGGGAATCAAGGAGATTTTGAGAGATAAATATTCGGCTGAAATAATGTAATGGATTAGTGGTTCTGCCCCTTGACAAGGGCAGGTCATAATGCTATAATACTTATTGTCGTAGTTGAATAAATTATGATATCTGCGCCCGTAGCTCAGTCTGGATAGAGCAACGGACTTCTAATCCGTAGGTCAGAGGTTCGAATCCTCTCGGGCGTACCATTATGCGTTAAGAGAAATATCAGTTTAAATATTATGGTGGGTGTAGCTCAGTTGGCTAGAGCGCAGGATTGTGGCTCCTGAGGCCGTGGGTT
>JADQBU010000310.1 GCA_016278435.1 Halanaerobiales bacterium | reverse complement strand
CTTCAACTTCCCCTTCCTTTACCTTCTTTCTCAGTTCTGCCCGGGGAACAAAAATAGATACTTCATGGGGAGTATCGTAAGAAAAACATCTTTCCAGAAATATATCAAGCCCATCCAGAGTAAGATGTATCACATCTTTATTCTGGCAATTTTCTTTCGGTTTAAAGATATCAACTATTCTTGTATACATCTTATTAATCAAAGGAATTGGAAACATAATAACTCTCCTAATATTACATAATCATCTTTACTATTTAATATATGTAACTAATAATAATCTGTGTTTGCTTAAAATTTTATAAACAATTAGGATTACCATCGTAAATTAGTTTAATCCAGATGATTGAAAATGTAAAATTTTTGGGTATTAAAAAATGGCCTGGAGAAATCTCCCGACCATTTACGCAAATATTTTATTAAAGTTTTTTTAAAAAATTCCAGTTAAGATTATCCCTATAAAAATGCCTCCAAGAATACCAAGAATGGCAGTATGTCCTTCTGCTTTCCGATGGGCATCTGGGATTAATTCATCAAAGGTAATATATAACATCGCACCAGCAGCAAAACCCAGAGAAATAGATAAGACCAGGTTAGAAATACTGCCCAGATAGGCACCAATAAATGCACCCAACCCCATTGGTAAACCGGCCAGTAATGTAATTAAAAATACACTCCTGCTTCTTAATCCACCCAGGCTCAAAGTACAGGCAACTGCCATTCCTTCCGGAAAATTCTGTATAGCCATAATAATTGCCAGACCCAGACCCAGATTTGAAGCTGCACTGTAACCTGCTCCTATTGCCAGGCCTTCTGGAACATTATGAAGAGCAATTCCAATTGCCAGTAATAGTCCAGCTTTTAAAAATTGACCATGACCGTCTTCTGATGAAAGGAAGTGTTTATGGGGAAAGAATAGATCAAGAGATCCAATTAATAAAATACCCAGCAACAGACCCAATAAACTGGTCATGGTAGAGCCAACTGCTTGTGCTTCAGGAATAAGGTCAACAAAAATGATTACTGTCATAATTCCAGCCGAGATACCGAGGATGGCGCTTAACAGGGTCTCTTTTACCTGTCTTACCAGAAGAACCATTAAACCACCACCTGCTGTCCCCAGCATCCCGGATATTAGGCCTACCTTTGTCACAAATATCAAATACTCCATTTTATCTACCTCTTTTAATTGCTTTATACTAAATGTAATACTTATATAATTATCTTTTATAATTATCTCTAGGTTAATTACACCACTAATATCTGTGTTAATTATAATATAGTAGGCATTTTTTATCAAGACAAATTACTCTCTATCAGCCAGTAATTGTCCTCCTGTACCGATATTTTCCCTCTGGTTTTCCTTAATTAGAACAACAAATGCATTTTCTGGAATACCTGTAATCTCTCTGGCGGCATCAGTAAAACTCTTAACAAGTTTTCGTTTCTGATCTATCGACAGTTTAGGCCCCTCAAAATTAATAACCGGCATTATCTCACCTCCTTGCTCTGTGTTTCCAGGCTTTCATAGACAGGTTTCAATAAATTTATTAAACTTTTCTGTTCCTCAGTTCCAAGTTTCAATAAAGCCTGCTGTAAAAAGCTCTGTCTTTCCTCCAGCAAACTCTGAACTAATTCTTCACCTTGCTCAGTTACTTCCAGTAAAACAACTCTTCTATCATCTTTACATCTATATCTCTTCACTATATTTTTTTCAACGAGATAATCAACTATTATGGTCAGGGTACTCCCGGCAACCAGCATCTCCTCATGCAGGCTCCCCATATTTACAGGTTGAAATTTGGAAATCATCCAGAGGGTATGAAAACGCGGTAAAGTAAGATTATATTTTGCCAGCTGCTTTTTTGTATAATTAACTAATAATTTATTAATATTTCTTAAGAGGGAATCTATTTCTCTAGTCTCTGATTGTAACTTCATAAAAGCTTCACCCCTAAATCTTTTTCTTCTTCCAGGTTCCCCGTCTAAACCATAAGGAAGCTATCAGGGCACTTATTATGTTAGAAATAAACATTGCCCACCAGATACCACTTGCCCCCCAGTTCAGATTAATAGCCAGATATGTGGTTAAAGGTACCCTTAATCCCCATAAAGAGATAATTGCCAGCATCATGGCAATAAGTGTATTGCCTGCTCCCCGGAAAGAACCTCCAATTATTATCTGAATACCCAGGAAACCAAAGGAAAGACCGATTACTCTTAACATTAACCCACCAATATTTACAACTTCAGAGTTATTATTGAAAATTGAAATTATCATATGAGGGAATATAGCAATAAGAATACCGAAAATAGTTAGAGCACCAAAAATAATTCCCGTACTTACCCAGGCACTCTTTTCTGCTCTGTCAGGTTTTTCAGCACCTATATTCTGTCCGACCATTGTTGTTGTGGCCATGGCAAAACCTCTTGTGGGCATCATTACCACAGATAATACCCGCATAGTAATTCCATAAGCGGCTACTACCATTGCTCCAAAATTGGTTACAATTCCCATCATCACAGTCATTCCCAGGGCTCTAATCGTTTGTTCTCCAGCTGAAGGCAGACCAATCTTCACTATATCTTTTATTATATCAAAATCCAGTTTCATGTGCATCTTTGACAGCTTAATTCCCCTGTCACCCCTGAACAAGATAAATAAACCAATAAATCCAGCTACTGCCCGCGAGAAAACCGTTGCAACTGCTGCCCCTGCGACTCCCAGGTCGGGGAATACTGACCAACCAAAGATTAAAAAAGGATCCAGGATAATATTTAAAATCGTCGAAAATACCATTAATTTCATAGGAGTTCTGGTATCCCCATAACCCCTGAGTAGAGATGAAAACACAAAAAAGATAAACATAAAACTAACACCGGCAAAAACTACATCCAGATAACTGCTGGCATCATCAAGGATTTGTGGAGGTGTACCCATCAACGTCAGTATCTCATCATTAAAATTATAACCTAATATTGAAAGTAATACTGCCAGTAAGAATACGAAAATAAGTACCTGTCCGGCGACCCGGTTTGCCATCTCCGGTTTTTTTGAACCTGTGTACTGGGCAACCAGAGTAGTACCAGCGATGGTAAAACCCCCACCGATTGATATCAGTAAAAAAACTATGGGAAACCCAACAGATATGGCGGCCACTGCTTCTGCCCCAAGTCTTCCCAGCCAGAAAGTATCGGCCAGATTGTACAATACCTGCATACTATTCCCCAGCATAACCGGCCAGGCCAGATTTATCAACGCCCTGGGTATTGAACCATCAGTCAACGTGTGCTCCGTTTTCCCTTTTCGTCTTGTCTTGCCCAGCACCTCTTTTCCATGCTTGTGCTCATTTTCCAATAAAATCACTCCAGTTTAATATAAAATAAATTATTCTAATTCATAATTATTATAAAAACTAATATTTAGTAATTATAAATATTATATAATAAAAATACCCAGTTTGCAAATTAGAACTAACACTTTATAAATAAAACCCCCCTCCCCCTCAACATATAAGGGCAGCTAACTTGCCTTATCCCGGCCAGTTCAGCTGCCTATCTTTTCAGTAAAATCGCTGATATTAACTTATTGATTTCAAAAAATAACTCTCAAAACTTCTATCCCAGATATTCGTTTAC
>JADQBU010000271.1 GCA_016278435.1 Halanaerobiales bacterium | reverse complement strand
TGACACCTTCTGGATAACCACCCCATAATCTGATTATTACTACTATCACACCGGCACCGATACCAAACCACCAGCGCCCTTTCTTGGTTACCGGAGTAGTGACCATATCAGTAGCCATAAAGAGGGCACCCAGCATCAAACTACCGGCAAACAGATGAAAGACAGGGTCTTGCCCCATAAGTAGAGTTAAAATAAATACAGTACCAACCATGCCAAAAGGAATTCTCCAGTTAATATATCCTTTATAGATCAGGTAGGCTGCACCGATTAAAAGTGCCAGCGCAGATGTTTCTCCCAGTGATCCCCCGATATGTCCTACAAATAAGTTCCAGTAATCGGTAGCAACCCCTTCCATCTTCATCAGGTTCAGGGGAGTTGCTGTTGTTTCACCATCCAGACTCCAGGTTGTCATCAACACTGGATAAGCAGCCATCAGAAAAGCCCTACCGACCAGTGCCGGGTTAAAAGGATTATGTCCCAGCCCTCCAAAAACCTGTTTACCCAGAGCTATAGCTACAAAACTACCGATCAGAACAGTCCAGAGCGGAACAGTAGGTGGCAGTGTTAAAGCAAGTAATACCCCGGTTACAACAGCACTTCCATCAACCATTGTTACTTCTCTTCCTCTAATTCTGCGAAATAAATATTCAGTCACCAGTGCACCGAGAACGCTAACAAGAATAATTAATAAAGCCCGGCTTTTAAAAAAATATATTGCGGCCAGCATGGCTGGAATTAGTGCCAGTACTACAGACCACATTATCTGACTAACAGAAGTATCGTCTTTAATATGCGGCTGTGATGTTACTAACAAGTAATCATTATTCATAACCATCCCCCTTATCCTTCATTTTTCCTTTTAGCCATAACTTCGGCTTTTCCTATTTTCATATAATGAACTAGTGGTCGATTGGAGGGGCAAACATAAGAACAGCAACCACACTCAATACAATTAAGAATATTATATTCATCCATCTCATCAACCATATCCTGCTCAACATAGTTACCCAGCTGTACCGGCATTAAATACATCGGGCAAGAATCAACACAGCGGGCACATCTGATACAGGGCTGTGAGGTATAATCAGGTATATCATCTTCCAACATGACAAGAATACCAGAAGTTCCCTTTACTCCTGCAACTGAAGTATCACTCTGTGAAAAACCGGTCATGGGACCACCCAGAACAATCTTGGCTGTTTTTTCCTTTAAGCCTCCAGCCTGATCTATAAGTTCCTGAATGGGGGTGCCTATACGGTAAATAAGGTTACAGGGCTCATTGATACCACTTCCTGTAACTGTTATAGTTCTTTCAACCAGCGGCATTCCTTCTTTAATCACCCGGGCTACAGTAACTGCTGTTGTTACATTATTAACAATTACACCTACATCCAGAGGTAATCCTCCCATAGGCACCTCTCTACCCAGGGCAGCCTTAATCAGCATTTTTTCCCCTCCCTGGGGATACTTGGTTTCAAAGACCTTGACCTCAATATTGGGTTCATCTTTTACCACTGATTTCATACTTTCGATTGCTTCCGGTTTATTATCTTCTACAGCAATAATTCCTTTTTCGGCTCCGGAAGCCTTCATCATTACCTTCATACCCAGTAAAACATCATCTGCTTTTTCAATCATCGTTCTGTGGTCAACAGTAAGGTATGGTTCACACTCTGCACCATTGAGGATAAAGTAATCAACTTTCTTATCATCTGGTACAGATAGTTTAACATGAGTAGGAAACATCGCTCCACCCATACCAACCATACCCGCTTCCCGGATAATCTTTCTTAACTTTTCCGGCGAGAGATCTTCTAATTTGCCGGGAGATTTAACATTATCCGCATATTCATCTTCTTCATCAGCTTTAATAATAATTGCCAGAGCGGTACTACCAACAGGTGTCTTAACCTTCTTAATCTCTTCAACAACTCCTGACACCGAGGCATGTACGGGTGCAGAAACAAAACTATCACTATCACCAATCTTCTGGCCCATCTTGACCCGGTCACCTTTTTTAACCAGGGGCTTATTAGGGGCACCGATATGCTGCTGGAGAGGAATAACCACTCGCTCGGGCCTCTCTGCCTTTTTTAATGGCTTATCCCGGGTTAATTCTTTATGATAATCGGGATGTATGCCCTGTTTAAAGGTTAATGTGTTCATTAATTTCACCTCTTCTTTATTAAGAATATATATATTAAATCTTAAAACTTTAAAAAATGTTACACAAATATAAATTTTCTAGAAAAAACCCAATAATCCTGCAGTTGTTAAAAATAAAACACAAAACTATTATAACTCAATTAATTATCAATAACAAGTTAACATCTTAAAATATGTGTTAACATCTTAAAATAAAAGCAAAAATGAGTCTTTAAACCGAAATATCCGGTCAGACTCACTGTGATTCTTACTTATTAATTGATATGGTCACATTTTTACAAAAAAATTCCCACTTCTCAGTGGGTAATGAAGGCATTATATCCCATTGTTTCAACCTCTTTTTCGGTCTTCTCTGCCTCTCCCCTGTCGGTTGTAGCCCCAAGTTGTACTTTATAAGGAGATTCATCGGAAATTATAACATTAAATCCCCGGGCTTCAAGTTCTTCCTTCAGGGATGCGGCATTATTATAATTATTGAAAGCCCCAACCTGAACTGTATAGACAGTGCCTTTTATCTGATTAGTTACGATGTCTTCCGTATTATTAGAATCATTGTTATTATTATTTGAATCATCATTATTATTCTCACTCGACCTGTTACCCATACTGATATTCTGATTATCAATATTTTGACTGCTGTCCTTAATTGTCTCTTCCTGTACTATTTTGTCCTGAGAAACCTGTTGTGAGTTATCCACATCTCCTGTAACCATCTGAATTAACCAGTTACCAAGTAAGTAGCCGATAAATACCGCCAGCAGAGCCATAATAATGACCATAATGGTTAAAGAAAAAGTGCTATCTCTACTCATTATATAATCCCTTCCTTTCTTTAATACTATTATGTTTTTCCCATTTAATTTATGCCAGTTTGAAGAAGAATTTTTGCTTCCAGCACTGTATAAAAGGAACCAGTTATACAGACTACTTCCCCACTTCTGGCCTTGATTATTGTATTGTCAATCGCCTGTTCTAAATCGGGATATACTACATTCTTCACTCCTAGCTTATCTGCTATAGCTTTTAAAGATTCAGCTGGAAGGGCTCTGCTGCTTTTATTTCTGGTTATTACTATTTCAAGATTGTCAATATTATCATTAAGTGTTTCAATCATCCCTGAGGCATTTTTATCACTTAAAATTCCCAGGACGATAAATACTTTACTGGCTGCAGGTAAACTCCTGCTAAGGGTTTCAATTCCTTCCTGGTTATGTGCTCCATCAACAATTATTACCGGTTCTCGATTGATAACCTCCATCCTGCCGGGAATTGAAGCCTCCCTGATTCCACTGTAAATAGTATCAACTGGAACCGGAAAAGAGTTCTGTAATTCTTCAACAGTTGCCATTGCCAGCAGGGAATTAGATATCTGATGCTGGCCGATTAATCCTGTAACAAGCTTCTGTTCCCGGTTAGCAACCATCAGAGAAAACTCCTGGCCCTGGATTGTACTCCTACCTACACTATAGGAATA
>JADQBU010000001.1 GCA_016278435.1 Halanaerobiales bacterium | reverse complement strand
CCAGGGTCGAGCGGAAGCGGTTCATGGTTTTCCAGAATATCACGGGCCAGTTCAGTAGCCTTTTCATAGGCTCCTTCTTTACCACTGTCAAGCCATTTATCATAAGGTGACCTGTCTAAAACACGTCCCCTGTAGATTCTATTCATATTTTTCAGGGTATGGCTGTGGGATAAATAATCTCCTCCCGGACCTACTTCTTTTATTACATCAAGGGCCATGGTTTCCTCACTGACTTCAATCCCTTCACTGACCTTTTTGATAATCCGGTAGATCTCAGCATCCATAATCAACTGCTGCAGCGAGAATATCTTGGAACCATTTAATGTACCTGCTCCATTCATAACAGAAGCCCGGGTCAGTACCGGCATCAATCCAGCCAGGGTGTTATCCTGGGCAGCCTGCCAGTCCGGCTCTTTGGCCCCGGTAGCATAAGCCCCCATAAACATCGGTATATTCAGAAATCTACTGATCTCACAGATACCAGCTGACAGCAGATGATCCTCAGGCCCACCACCGGTATAGGCGCCAGAATGAAGGTCGATTGCCGTCGGTGCTGAAGCAAAATAGATCGGTGTTCCCGGATTAACCAGCTGCATTAAAATCAGCGGAGATAGCATATCGACCAGGGTAACAATCAGGTTACCTGCCAGTGTCGCCGGTCCGGTTGCACAGGACATAGGCATCGGCATAAAACCTGTAGGAATCCCCCATTCAGCTGCTACCATAGAAGCCTCCAGACTGCCAGCATCCTGCCCCAGAGGATCCATTGCACACTGCATAAAAGAAAATATCGGTCTTTCCCTCAGCTCCTCTTTACCACCGACCACCATTGCTGCCATCTCCAGAGCATATTTAGCCATTTGTTCTGAAATTACTGTTTCGGGCTGAATATGTTTGGAACAACCCAGCATGGAAGCTTCAATTTCATGCAGGGGCCTGATACTGGCCGGAATATCCTGAGCACTACAGGGCGGGCCCCAGATATAGGATATCTCCGGCAGGTAATCGGCAACTGTACAGGCATCAATTATATCCTGTTTAACCGAGCTGCGTTTTTTGCCGGTTTTAATATCGTAAAAATCAACACAGCAACCGTCTGTCGATAAATAAGTCGTATTATTATCAAGCCACATATCTGCTTCAGGATCACGCCCGGCCAGCAGAAATTCCTTGGGGGCCTTCTGTAAAGCCCATTCTACTACTTCAGCTGGAAATTTGACAATACCTGTTTCCCGGTCAACTTTACAACCTCCCTCTTCCAGAAGATCGGCAGCTTTAGAAGAAGGAAATTTAACCCCGGTGGTTTCCATAACATCCAGGGCTGCTTGATAGATTTTGGAAATATCACCCCGGGATAATAGATTAAAATTTAGTTGGGATCTGGTAGGATCAATTCTTTTTTTAGTCATCATTTATCATCCTCTCATTTATTTCATACAGGACCCTGGGGCAGGTTTGATATATCATGTTTTTCCATTATGTTCTTCATTACCTGATCCAGGTCATCCCTGCGTTTACCTGCTAATGTTTCTGACTGGTTTCTGGCCAGTATTTCCTTGACCTGCTTCTGAGCCCGTTCAAAAGCCGTGGTATTTCCATCATTTTCCCAATTACTGCGGGCCTGCCTGTTGATAATATCTGTCGGAAAATATGATTCCTTTTTAAACCAGCGGATCGTATGCTCGGTAGCCAGATAATCTTTGCCCGGTCCCAGCTCAGCAATCAGGTCTGCAGCCAGAGCATCTTCAGAACAGGATATTCCCCGGTTTAACCTCAGAGCTATCCCACAGATATCATTATCTATTACCAGTTTTTCCAGGCTCATACAGCCGACAAATTCAAGGATACCAGGGCCAGAGATAACATTAATTCCGGCCAGCTGGGCGATAATTCCACTGATACCGGTCTCCAGACCAGCCTGAGCATCAATTACCTTGGAATCACTGAGACAGGCATATGTATGAGTCGGCATTCCATAATACTTACCCATCTGGGCATAACCAGCTGCAATCATGGTTGCCTCTACCGCACTCAAGGGTGAAGTACCCATTCTCATATCAAAATTAACCGGTGCTCCTCCATAGACAACAGGAGTTCCCGTGTTAACTGACTGGGCCAGGACAATACCGCTCAGAGTTTCTGCTGTATGCAGGAGGATAGAGCCCGATATTGTAGCCGGTGAAGCCGCTCCCATCATCGGCATCGATATTGTTTCAATAGGTAAACCAAAGCGAGCACAATCTATAATATTGTGAGAACTTATCTCAGTCCACTTCAGTGGTGGTGAAGGACAGATGTCGAAAATAGATCTCGGTTTTTCCTTTAACTCATCATAACCTCCGGCAATCGCTGCCAGCATTTCTCTCATATTAGTTATCCCCTCGATGCTGAAACCCCCGGTTAAAATTGGCTTTGATGAATTTTTGAGCATAATATATAAACGGTAGCAGTCTCCAATTTCTGCAGGTATATCATATAATACCACAGAACTTGACTGTAATTCAATATTATCCATCTCATTATTTACCCGGGAAATCTTGACCAGATCGTCGGATACAGCCTTTCTGACGGTCTTACCGTCTGATTCCATGAATTTAATTGCTGCTGAACCCGGATCAAAATGAACCCGGTCTCCACCCAGATCAACAAAATTTTCTCCTTCACGGTCATAAAGTTTCAGTGTCTCTGGAACCTTTTTAACAGCATCATTTACAAGTTGGGATGGGAAGCGGGCAATTTTCTCATCATAATCAACATTTACCCCGTTTTCCTCCAGTATCTCCAGAGCCTCTCTGGCATAGAATTTTACCCCTGTGTTTTCCAGAATATGAAGTGCTTTCTCGTGAATTTTTTCAATATCCTGATCTGACAGTAGACGTAACTTTGGTTGTTGCTCAAATGAAAATTTAGCCATACTGTAAACCCCCTTGCTTTATTTTAAATTAAAATCTCTCCTCTATGTAATTCTCAAATCTGGCCAGTGCTTCTGCCAGTGACTTCCTCCCAAAACCGATCCGGAAATGCGAGTCATCAAAATCATAATAATTTCCCGGCAATATCAATACACCCTTCTTTTCCAGCAGGTCCTGATACATTTCTTCCATGATAATATCAAGCTTTATCCCCGGAAAAGCTATCGGTCCGGCTGCCGGGCGGGGCCAGGTAAAAATATCACTGAACCTCTCAAAAAACCTATCAAGTAGTATCAAATTTCCTCTGATAATTTTGCGATTGCGTTCCAGTAACTTATCTTTATTCCTCAGGGCTACACCGGCCAGAAATTCAGACGGGGCACTATTGCAGATGGTTGTATAATCCTTAATGGAAGCCAGTTTATAGTATAGATCCCGGTTTCTGGTTGCTATCCAGCCGATTCTCAAACCGGGTAATCCAAATGACTTCGACATAACTCCCAGTGAAACAGCATTATCATAAAGATCACTGGCCCAGGGGGTCCTCAGCTTATCATCATACTCCAGATATTTATAAACTTCATCACAGAACAGGTATATACCCCTATCTCGCAGTAGACCAATAATAGAATCAATTTCCTGCCTGCCCAGCAGGTAACCTGTGGGATTATGAGGGGTATTAATGACTACCGCCCTGGTATTTTCCCGCAGTTCACTCTGCAGAAAATCAAGGTCCAGTTCCCAGCCTTCCGGCCCTTCTGTCATCTGCCAGAGGGT
>JADQBU010000396.1 GCA_016278435.1 Halanaerobiales bacterium | reverse complement strand
CCGATGTCGGTTCATCAAAAAGAATAAGCCTGGGCTGCATGGCCAGAGCCCGGGCAATACCTACCCTCTGCTTCTGACCCCCCGATAACTCAGCCGGATACTGACTGGCAAAATTCTTCAAACCAACCCGGTCCAGTTCCATCATAGCAAGTTCACTTGCTTCTTTTTTGTCCATTTTTTTAACCCTGGTTAAACCTATCATTACATTCCCCAGGGCATTAAGGTGATTAAATAAACCGAAATCCTGAAAAACAAAACCTATCTTCTGTCTGATATCAGATATATTCCTGGCATTTACCACATCGACATCTTCCAGATATATATGTCCCTTATCAGGTGGAACAAGCATATTAACATTATTTAAGAGTGTACTCTTACCGGTTCCGCTGGGGCCAATAATAACTTTGGTCTCTCCCTTGTTCAGGGAAAGCGAAACCCCCTTTAATACTTCATTATCCCCAAACTTTTTGTGTAAATCCTCAATACGTAATATAGTTTTTTTGCTCATCTGGTTCTCCCCTCAATCCCAATTCCAGGTATCTTCAATCTGTTTTCCACCCTACCGAGAACAGTATTTAATGAAATAGTCATAATCAGGTATATTATGGCGATGGTAACAAATATAATCAGGGGTTCAAAGGAAGTAGCTATGATATACCTACCCTGCCTCAATAGCTCAATAACACCCAGTGCATAGGCAAGTGAAGTATCTTTCAGGAGGATTGCTGATTCATTGGCAAATGCAGGTATAGCAATCCGCACTGCCTGGGGTAAAATCACAAAAGCAAAAGCCTGAACTCTATTCATCCCCATGGAAAGGGCTGCTTTAAGCTGAGTTCCACTGACAGATTGTATGGCACCCCTGTATATCTGAGATTGATAGGCTGAACTCCTTAACCCCAGACCCAGTACAGCGGCAAGAAAAGGTGGAAACTTGATCCCGACACGGGGAAAACCATAGAATATTAAAAACAGGATTACCAGCAAGGGAATACTCCGCATAACCCTCTCATAAATAGAAATAATTAATCTAGTAATAAAATTCCCATAAACCTGACCGAAGGCCAGGGGTATACCCAGTAAAACACCCAGTCCCAGCCCCAGTACTGCTAATTTAATAGTAACTAAAGCCCCCTCCAGAAGATATGGAAGGGAGCTTATTACTAATTGTAGCTTATCGATAACCTAACATCCTTTCTCTTCTATATTATTGAAAATATTTTGCGAGAAGTTCGTTCATCTTACCGGAATCAATAACTTCTTTTAAACCGGCATTGATTTTATTTAATAATTCGGTATTACCTTCATTTACAGCCAGACCGTACTGTTCACCGGTAACTACCTTACCGACAACTGTAACTGGCTTCAGTTCTGCATATCTGGCAGCAACCGGACTATCAAGTACAACTGCATCCAGATTTTCATTCATAAGGTCATTAACAGCCATAACAAAGACTTCATAGTGGACTACTCTACCTTTAAGTATACCTTTTTTCGATAGATTATCAGTAACCCAGATATCACCAGTGGTACCGGTCTGAACACCGATATCATGGTCACCGAAAAGAACTGTCAGGTCATTGTCTGAACCTTCCTTAACGATAATACTCTGATCAGCTGAATAATAGGGCTCAGAAAAATCAACAGCCTTTTCTCTCTGATCGGTAATAGTCATCCCGGCGGCAATAATATCGAGATTTCCGGTTTTTACGCCAGCAATCAGAGAATCAAAGCTCATATCTTTAACTTCTACATCAAAACCCTGGGTTTCTCCAATAGCCTTGATCAGATCAACGTCAAATCCCACTATTTGACCATTTTCTACATACTCAAATGGCGGAAAACCAGCACTTGTACCAACAACATATGTTTCAGCCAGAGCCATACTTCCCATCGCTAAAACAAGTAACAGACTTAACATGGTAATTAAAGTAATTTTAAATTTCAATTTTATTCCTCCTTATTATTTTAAAAAACTATTCTACTTTCCTCTTTTATTTATTCGAGAAAGGAAGACGAAATTCCTGCAAAAGTCTAACAATTATTCCTCCACCCGTTAAGTACCAGTTTTCCCCCAGAATATGAGCCCAGAAATTACTGCTGCGGACGGCAGAGAATTTCTACTATCTTAGTTTTAAAAACATCGTTAGAATGACCAGGTCTCAAAATCGTTACCGTATCTGAACCTCTCCCGGTACCACCTACAGCAATTATATTTTCACCATGATTTATCAAACCGGCATCAACTGCCATAATTCCGATTTCTACACATACCTTGACACCCTGTCCCAGCATCCTTAAAGTATAGGCCATAATTTCTGGCGGATAAAGTCCCCCAAAATCATTTTTCAATGATCGATCAACCCCGGCCAAAACATGGGTCCCGGTATAGACCTTAACTCCCAGTTCTATAAGTTTCTGCCTGGTTTCTGATTCCATCTCTGCCTGCCCTGCTTCCCGGAAGCCGACATGATGGGTAACACAGGTAATATCAAGATTTTCTAATCCCTCCTGCTCCATTAATTTCAGGGCACTACGGCCTGAATTTGAAGCAATAACAATCTGTTCAATTCCTCTTTTCAAGGCTTCATCTGCCGCCAGTTCCACTGTTCTTTCCGTATTTTCCTTACCCGGTTTTTCCCATAACATAGATTTTCCCTCCTATTAATCTTTTTCAACATTTTTGCTTAAATGGAAATAGTTGCGCCCCATCGGTTTCAAGCCTTCTTTTAAAATTTGATCACAAAATCTTCTGGCTGTTTCCTGGTAAAGGTATTCGGGATGATGCCGAAGTATATAGGACAGAGTTTTTGATAATTGTATATCTGTCATCGAAAAAGCTCCTATCCTTCCAGAAGCTGCTGGCGTCTCCTGCTGGCATGGGAATAATACCATATCAACAGGGTTTCTATTCCTTCTCCGATAGTAAAGCCAATTGCACCTAGAACAGCCGGCTCTAAAGAAAAAAACTGTAGTCCAGAAAAAAGAAATACTACTACACTTAACATGTTGATAAGTTTTGCTAACCCGATTATATTTGTTGTCTGCCGCTGCATCATTACTCCCCAGTAAGATTCCCGGAAAGACTGGATTACAGGATAAACACAGAAGGCCAGGACGGTCTTCTGGGCCAGCTGAGCTATATCTGGAGAAACACCGATAATACTATTAAGAATCCAGAAACCCAGTGGGGTTAAACCCAGAATTATAATAGTAACGGAAATAATAGCTCCCACAAACAGGGAAAATTTCCTTACTTTTTTCCAGTTCTCTATATATACAACTGCTACCTGATTTAACATCATTAAAGCCCCGGCAATAATCAAGACCAGACTCCAGGCTACACCATAGGCAGCCAGAGACCTTACCGGCAATTGACTCCGGGCTATTCCCCCCTGAATAACAGGCTGAAGAAACATGGTTAAAACCATAGTTAAAGCCAGGGGAAGATAGAATCGTAATATCCGGCTCAGGGATAACTGTTTTTCATTATTCCCCGGAATTTCCTTCATTATTTTATCATAACCGCCGTACTTAAACTTTAAAAAGCCCAGAATAAAAACTCCTTCAATCCCGATACCAACAGTCCAGGCCAGAGTTCCGGCTGTTACCCCGGAAATAATTCTACTCTGAACAACCCACCATAAAAAAAGAAAAATAATCACAAGGCGGATTATTACTCCGGGAAGAATAAATCC
>JADQBU010000302.1 GCA_016278435.1 Halanaerobiales bacterium | reverse complement strand
ATTTCAGCGGCTAAACAGGCAGCAACTTTATCAGATAAGCAGTTAATGTTCTGGAAACCAGGTCGATACCTGAAGCAGTAGCAGCTTTAATGAACTATAATCCTGATTTAAAAATTACTAAAATTAAAGAAAATATGGAAACAGAAATAAAGAAAGTCAAGACACTGGAAATTACAGAGGCTGTGAAAGACTCCAGGGTAAATGGTCTAAAAATAAAAAAGGGAGATATAATCGGTTTGTGTCAGGGTGAAATCAAGTTTATCGGGAAAAGTTATGAGGGTGTGGTGATGAAACTTCTTCAGAAAGTATTTACTGATGAAGAACTGGTAACAATTTTTTATGGTAAGGATATAGATGAATCTACTGCCAGTGCTCTTAAAGAAAAAATTGAAAATGAAATCGAGATAGATGAAGTAGAGATTTATTATGGTGGTCAGCCGCTTTATCCTTATCTAATATCTCTGGAATAGGAGTGTAAATATGAAGATTGGTATTTTAACTGATAGTACCTGTGATTTAAGTGATGAAATTGTTGAGAAATATGGAATAGAGATTATTCCACTTTCGGTGAATTTTACCAATGAAGTCTACAGAGACAGGTTTGACATTAGTTCGGAAGAATTTTTTGTTAAACAGGGAAAAGCAGAAAAATTGCCTAATACATCACAACCGTCGATAGGTTTATTCCTGGATAAATTTGAGGAAATGAGCGAAAAATATGATACAATTATTGCTTTACACCTTTCCGGTAAGCTAAGTGGTACCTATGAAGCAGCCTGTCTTGCGGCCCGTCAACTGGAAGATTATGATATTAAGACCTTTGATTCTCATTCTGCCAGTTTAGGGCTGGGGTTATTAACTTTACTGGCAGCCAGGCTGGCAGATAAAGAAATGAAAGCTGAAAAGATTCTGGATATTCTGAAGGAAGCCAGGGAAAATATTTTTATTTATTTTTCTGTTAATGATCTGCATTATTTGGAAAAAGGCGGGCGGATAGGAAAAGCCCAGGCCTTCCTGGGCTCAATTCTTAATTTTAATCCGATACTTACACTTCAGGGGAATAGTGGTGAGGTATTACCTTTTGAAAAGACCAGGGGGAGTAAGAGAACCAGGCAGAAATTACTGAGCCAGTTTGAGGAATTAATAAATGGTGAAGAACATGTATGGGCAGGAATTCTGCACGGTGACCTGCAGTCTGATCAGAAAAAATTTATTGGTGAAATTAATGATATGATTGAACAGAGAGATATAATCAAGGTTAAAGAAAAGAGTATAATTAGTCCAGTTCTTGGGTGTCATGTAGGTCCATCTGTTTATGGGTTTGGAGTTGTCAAAGGGGATTTTCTGAAAAATGCAGATTGATGTTCAATTTATCAAAGGAGTTGGCCCCAGACGTGCAGAAACCCTGTCCCATCTGGGTATTAATAATATAAAAGATCTGTTGTATTATTTCCCGCGGGATTATGATGATAGAAGAAATATAAAAAAAATCAGGTATATTAAACCAGGGTCAAAGGTGACAGTCAAGGGGAAGGTTATCAGTAAAAAGGAAAACAGGGTAAAAAGGGGTCTTTCTATACTCAGGGTAACTTTTTCTGATGATACTGACCTTGTAAACGGGGTCTGGTTTAACCAGTCTTATTTGAAAAAACAATTTAAAAAAGACCAGTGGTACATACTGAGTGGAGAGTTAAATACACAAAGCTGGAGATTTAATAAAAAAGAAATGAATAACCCTGTTTTTGAGGAGATTAATTCCGGTGATACTATACATACCGGCCGGGTAGTACCTATTTATCCTCTGACAGAAGGAATCAATCAAAAGAGATTACGACAGATTATTTATAATGCTCTCAAGGATTATGCAGACGGTATTCCGGATATATTACCTACATATATTAAAGAAAAATATGAATTTATTAGTTTAGCAGATAGCCTCAATGGTCTACATTTTCCGGATGGGCGGAAAAATTATGTTCAGGCTAGAAAAAGACTTGCCTTTGAAGAACTTTTTCTATTTCAGTTACTCGTTCTAAAAAATAAAAAAGGTATAACAGAGAGAAAAGGGATTAACCATAAAACAGGGAGTAGGGAGTTAAATGAATTTCTTCAATCCCTGCCTTTTTCTTTAACAGGGTCCCAGCAGAAGGTATGGAAGGAAATCAGAGAAGACATGGAAAGAGAAATACCTATGCAGCGGTTACTTCAGGGAGATGTTGGGGCAGGCAAAACGGTAATAGCTGCATTAGCGCTTATTGAAACCATAACTAATGGTTTTCAGGGAGTGTTTATGGCTCCAACTGAAATTCTGGCTGAACAGCATTATCAAAAATTAAATAATCTTTTACAACCACTGGGCCTTAAAACAGGACTGGTTGTGGGGGGACTGAAGCCAAAAGAAAGAAAAGAAATAGAAGCAAAGATTGTAAATGGGGATATTAAACTCATTATCGGAACCCATGCTCTGTTCCAGGAATCGATTTCTTATCAAAAAATTGGATTGATGGTAATAGATGAACAGCACCGATTTGGTGTAGAGCAGCGCTACAGGTTTCTAAACAAGGGTGAAAATCCTGATCTATTGATTATGACTGCCACACCTATTCCCAGGAGTCTGGCTTTAACACTTTATGGGGATTTAGATATATCGGTTATTGATAAACTGCCACCGGGCCGTAAACCTGTAGTCACAACCTGGAGAAAAGAAGATTCACGGCCGCAGATTTATAAATTTGTCAGAAAAAAATTGGATGAAGGTAGACAGGCTTATGTGGTCTGTCCGTTGATAGAACCATCAGATGAAATTGATGCAGTCTCTGCACGTAAAATCTGGGAACAGCTTAGCGATAACTTCCTGCAGGGTTACAAAATAGGATTATTACATAGCCAGTTAAAACCGGAAGAAAAAAAGAAAGTAATGGATGAATTTCGTCAGTGTAAAATTGATGTCCTGGTAGCAACAACCGTTATTGAAGTGGGAGTTGATGTGGTCAATGCTTCTGTTATGGTTATTGAAAATGCTGAGAGATTTGGGCTTGCTCAGTTGCATCAACTGCGGGGTCGGGTAGGTAGAGGAAACTATCAATCTTACTGTATTTTAATAGGTAACCCGACAACTGATGATGGAATAAAAAGATTAAAGGTTATGACAGAAACCAATGACGGGTTCAGGATAGCTGAAGAGGATTTAAAGATCAGGGGTCCAGGTGAATTTTTTGGAACAAAACAGCATGGTCTTCCTGGTTTTAAAGTAGCGAGTATAATCAAAGATAAAAAATTATTAGAGAAAGCCCGCCAGGAGGCAGGTCAATTAATTGATATGCAGAACTGGGAGAAGAAATATAATTTGCTTCAGCAAAGGATAAACAACAGGGATTTAAAACTATAAAAAAGGAGCTGGTTTTGCAACCAACTCCCTGGGAGAGGAGAAAATGGAGGAAGAGTTTAATGGGGAGGACTATAAATTACTCTCTCCATTCCACTTCCCTTAATCTGGACTATTAATATTATAACTAATTTGAGATAAAATATACATACATAATTATAATTATTTTTCTGGAGATGATAATTTTAATGAGGATTATTGCTGGAACTGCCGGTGGTAGGAAATTGAAGAGTATTAGAAATACCGGGGTCCGGCCCACTCTGGACCGGGTTAAAGAGTCTATTTTTAATATGCTGGGTAATAGTATTGTTAACAGCATTGTT
>JADQBU010000056.1 GCA_016278435.1 Halanaerobiales bacterium | reverse complement strand
CAAAAATCCTGGCCAGGCTCAACAGCTTTCGATAATCATTATAATACATATGTTCGCTTGCTTCAAGTAATTACGAGAAGATAGGAAAAAAGGACTAATTTGTGTTCTCTTTGCAAGAGAGTGGACATTGAAATCTATAGGGGATCTTACATGGCAGAAGATCTGTCGTAGTATGGATGAAGGTCATGCTTTAGCCGGTTAGGAGTAGGAAAAGCAATAAACAAATTATAAAGAAAAAATAAAGGAAATCTGCCGGTTGTTCTTTAATTAAAATAGTATAATTGTTAAAAAGCTGAACAAGATTGAGTTTGCCTGAACTTATCTAGCATCGAAATGTATTTAGAGAAAGCGATTATTAATACATATAATGTATTGATGAATCAGGTAAGGATGCTAGTTTTCTGGTAGGAAAGATTAGTGATAGGGTTACCAATTGGGCTTACTCCGTCTGGGGATAAAAGGTATAATATGTATATCAGGCGGGGTATTTGCACAAAGTTATTTAGTAGCAGATTAATAATGATATTTTTAAAACACGTTTCTGGATCTTTTCAGCATATCATGCTGATTTTGAAAAGGAAGAAGATTGGATGGAAATTAAAGGTGCTATTGTTATGAAAGAAGCCTGGGGAAAAGCCAGAAAAGATTTGAGTGTTTGATATGATATTTTATTATTGCCAGAAAGAGGGTTTTAACTTATGAATGATGTTATAAAAAGATTTTCCGAAGAACTAATAAGCAATTATAATGACAAGATTAATAAAATAATACAATATAATGAATTAATAACAAAAGGTAGTCCCTTTATTAAGAATATTTCCAGAGAAGGTGTTACTCTTGGTGATAAAAAGAAAAAGATGATGAAGTATTTGAGCTGATTAATACTACTTTAAAGGAAAATGATATAGATTTCAAGGTAGTTAATTCACCGGAGGAAGTTGAAGACAAAGGGGAGAGGGGTATAGTGCTTTACCTCTGGGATTCTGACCTGGAATTTGAAGATAAAGATGTAGAAATTTTAAATATTTTCCAGTAATAGATATAGGTTTAACATTTTAAAACAATTTATTACAGGATAACTAAAATTTATATAGGAAAAAAGAAGGAATTTGGCTATAAATATTGTATTTAATATAGTGAAGTGTTAAAAAGATGAACACAAAATTCAACAAAAAATCAAAGGATAAAAGAGTATATGACGGCCGCCGTCATTATGTTTATTTGCCATACATGGAAATAATTAGTATACTTAACTTGCTATGAAGAAATAATAGAACAGGCAGAGGTATATTAGATCTATTCTTCAACACCCAATATTAAATCCGACTGAAGTTCAAAAGAAACATGGGTTGACTGCTGGAACAATGAGGAGATTCTTAAAAAAACTTGGTGAGGCTGATTATATTTATCATGATAATAAAGAAAATTATATGAATTATTTATTAGCTGAGTTATATGTTATTTTTGATCTATAAAGTATAATTTAGCTCAGTAATATTAAGTGAAAGAGAGAATTGTATTTCTAAAGTGTTTAACATATAATAATTTAAAGACTATTAATAAAAGATAGGGGGTATATATTGTGAATGCTTATGAATGCAAAGGGAAATTTTTAGAAGATGGTCATATAGATATTCCCCTGGAAATAAAGAAAAAATTAAAAAACAATCAAGAAATCAAATTAATAATACTAACAGAAGAAGACGAGGTTAATGAAATAGAACTAGTAGAAGAAATGAAGGGTGCATATAAAGGCCTTTTATCATCAAGCGAAGAGTTTTCAAAGGCTAAAAAACAGGAAAAAGTACTTGAAGAAAGAAAATTAAACTATGAATGATGTTTATATATTAGATGCATGTTCTTTAATTGCTTATTTGAATGATGAAAAAGGAGCAGATAATGTTAAAGACTTATTAATTAAGTCAGGAAATGATGAATGCAGTCTTTATATACACATGATTAACTTATATGAAATTTATTACGACTTTTTTTAAAAGAGTAGAAGGAAAAGAGGATGCAAATAGATTATTGAATTCTTTTTGGAATAAATTAACTAATATGCCCATGAAAATATATAAAGAATTTGATTATGATTTAATAAATGAATCAGCAAGATTGGCATATAATATAAAAGAAACTGGTATAAGGTGGTGACATATATGAAAGAAGAAAGTATTTCTAAAATATTAAAACCTTTAGTTAAATCTGGAGTATATAAGAATGAAGAGGTAGCTTTGAAGGACATTATTGCTAATCATATAGAAAATAAAATAACTAATTATGAAAAAATTATTAATCGAATAAAAGAAAAATATAATATGAATTTTGAGGAATTAACTAGTAAATTAAAAAATA
This sequence comes from Halanaerobiales bacterium, assembly GCA_016278435.1. Lineage (GTDB taxonomy): Bacteria > Bacillota > Halanaerobiia > Halanaerobiales > JADQBU01 > JADQBU01. Next base: position 1,360 of record JADQBU010000056.1, on the reverse strand, counting down.
ATGCTGATTATGAACAGGAAGAAGATTGGATGGATATGAAAGGTGCTATTGTTATGAAGGAAGCGTGGGAAAAAGCCAGAAAAGATTTGATCAAGGAAGAACATCATGTTTGATATAGATGAAGCAATTAAAATACTAAAGAGAAGTAATTTGATTTCACAGTATAATATTTTAATTGCTGATGAAATTTCCACCAGATTATATTATAAAATTAGGTGCAAATTAATACCATCTCATTATCAATTAGATATTCGATTTATTAAAACTGAAGATGATTTTACTTATTCTTATCAAGTTTTTTATAAAAGGCCAATAGTTCGATGGGATAATGCTCTTCATTATCCTTCTTTAGATAATTATCCGCATCATTTTCATATTAATGATATAGTTAAAAAATCAACTTTAAGAGGCGATTTAATATCCGATATTAAGATAGTACTTTCCAAAATACCTGATTATTTATAATAGCATTTTAGGAGCAAATATCATGGACCAAAAGATGACAGATGTTTTAAATATTCTTGCGAGTGGAGACAACCTCTCTCAGCGAGATATAGCTAAAAAAACCGGGATTTCTTTGGGGCTGGTTAATCTCTTGATCAAAAAGTGTGCTAAAAAAGGGTTACTCAAGATTGAGAGATTGAATTCCCGTAATATACGTTACATAGTAACCCCCAGTGGGATTAAAGAAATGACAAAAAAGACGATAGATTATGTAAAGAAATCCTACCGGGCCATTCAGGAGATACAGGGTAAAGTGCTGGAAATAGGCCTGAAGCATAAAGCCCAGGGTAAGGATATCTGGTTATTAAAAGAAAAAAATGATGAAGTCTTTGAACTGGTTAGCAATACTCTAAAAGAGAATGATATAGATTTCAATGTAGTCGATAATCCGGTAAAAATTAAATCCAGTAATAAAGGGGACAGGGGTACAGTGCTTTATCACTGGGATCCTGACCTGGAGTTTAAAGATAAAGAGATAGAGATTTTTAATATAGTGAAGTGTTAAAAAGGTGAACACAGAATTCGACAAATACTTAAAGGATAAAAGAGCATATGACGGCCGCCGTCATTATATTTAATTGCTATTGGCGGAAATTAATGGAATGATGATTATGGGTATAAGTTTTGGCATTTTTTTGACTTAATTTTAAGAGGCAAACAAGTGAATAACCTTATTCATAATATATTGGTTAAAAAAGGGGAAAAATGGTAAAATTTCTTTAATTTTCTTTTGAGTGATGTTATAATTATATTGACGTAAATTCACTTTTCCTCTGTTTTCTTCAATATTTATCTCAAAAGGAGATTAAAATGAATAAGGTTGAGCCAGTGCGAGATAAAAATAAAATCAAAGAAA
>JADQBU010000248.1 GCA_016278435.1 Halanaerobiales bacterium | reverse complement strand
AACAATTATATTATTCTTTAATACTATATCGGCTATTTGGATTAATTCTTCCCTGTTATAAACTGCTCCGGTGGGATTGCCCGGACTGTTTAAAATCAGTACTTTTGTCTGACCAGTTATATGTTTTTCCAGCATATCGGGTTTAATCTTCATATCTTCCCCGGTTTCCACAAAAACAGGTTTACCTCCTGCCATTTTCACAATTTCAGGATAGCTTACCCAGTAAGGAACAGGAATCAATACTTCATCACCCGGGTTCAGTAAGACCTGAAAGGTATTAAATAGAGAATGTTTAGCGCCACTGGAAACAATTATTTGATCAGGCTTATAGACCAGTCCATTATCTTCTTCGAATTTTTCAACAACTACCTCTTTTAATTGACTCAATCCTGATACCGGGGTATATTTAGTAATCCCCTCAGCAAGAGCCTTCCTGGCAGCATCTTTTATGTATTCCGGTGTATCAAAATCTGGCTCACCGGCTCCAAACCCGATCACATCTCTACCTTCTGCCTTCAATTTACTCGCTTTAGCACTGATTGCCAGAGTTAATGAATCTGAAATATTCTTACACATATTTGATAGTTCCATATTATCTCCCTTCTATTTAATCTTTTTCTGGTTTCTCCTTCTTTTAACTTATTATAATTATTCGATATTGATGAATATTATTCCTGCCTCTACTGGCAATATATTTGCAACTCTGATATAATTTATAAAAAGGGGGAATAAAAGATTAATTCATTACAAACTCAAGAATTTGCTGTTCTGGTTGGTTCCAGAGAGGACTTTATGGATGAACTGAAGGGGTTAGCCCTTACTGCCAGGGTAAGTGTAAGTGAAAGGTTATATAATAGTAATGACAATATTAATGCAGCTTATTATATCGGCAGGGGTAAGCTTGAAGAACTCAAGATGATAATTGAAAGTAGTGAAATAAATCTGGTTATCTTTGACCATGAATTAACACCTGCCCAGTTTAGAAATCTGGAAGAAGTACTTGCTGTCAAGGTCATCGATCGTACCCAGCTTATTCTGGATATCTTTGCTTTACACGCCCATACCAGGGAAAGCAAACTACAGGTAGAACTTGCTCAGCTTGAATATATGCTTCCCAGACTCAAGGGCAAGGGTGCTGATCTTTCCCGGCTGGCTGGCGGTATAGGTACCAGGGGACCTGGTGAAACCAAACTTGAGGTCGACCGCCGGCGGATAGAAAAAAAGATTTTCCGTCTTAAAACACAGCTAGAAGACGTTAAACGCAACCGGGAATTGCAGAGAAAGGCCAGAAAAGATCCAGTTATTTCATTAGTTGGTTATACTAATGCTGGAAAATCGACATTGATGAATCTACTTACCGGAGCCGATACTCTGGTTGCTAATAAATTGTTTGCTACACTCGATACCAAACTGCGCAGCCTGACCCTGACTATCGGCAGAACGGTTATACTCAGCGATACAGTTGGTTTTATTGAAAAACTCCCCCACCAGCTTGTAGCCTCTTTTTATGCCTCTCTGGAAGAGATAAGAAACTCTGATATTTTAATCCATGTTATTGACAGCAGTCAACCTGAGTCTGCGAGAAGATACAGGGTTGTTAATAAGGTATTGAGTGATCTTGGGGTTATGGATAAAAATATTATAACTGTCCTCAATAAAATTGATCTGGTCAGTGAAATTGATAAGCAAGAACTGGAATTATTATACCCCGATAGCATATCTATTTCGGCCTTAACCGGTAAAGGACGGGACCTTTTACTGAATAAAATTTCTGAAATAATTAAAAAGAGCATGAAAACAGTAGTCCTTGAACTACCATATAATCATGCTCATTTTATCGACAAAATACATCAGGAAGGCCAGGTCTTTAAAGAAGAATATTCAAAGGAAAAAATCAGAATTGAAGCAAGTATAAATAATACACTGGCCCAGAAACTGGGGCAATTCACCCAAAATTAATCATCTGATTCCCTGAGATCATTGTAGATTTCTTTAATCTTTTCCACATATTCTTCAGGAGCTTCCAGATAACCCCAGCCATGCTGAATTTGAAATATACCATCATAAGCAAAGTCATAATTACTCCTTATTGCATGTGGTATCTCTCTTTCAATTAATTCTGCTTCCAGAAGCCTGGCTTCCAGTTCATTTTCAAATTCTAAAATTCGTCTGTATTCTGGCAATAATGATCACCTTCCTGTCTTATTAACTGGAATTATTTTACCTGAAAGATAAACTGTTCATCTCTGAAATCAATGACAACATCATCTCCGTCTTCAATTTTACCTTCCAGTAATTTCAAGGCAAGTTCATCTTTAATATACTTCTGGATAACCCGGCGCAGTGGACGGGCACCATAGGTGGGGTCAAATCCCAGTTCCTTTAATTTTTCCCTGGCCAGTTCTGTAACCGTCAAACTTAAATCACGTTCAGCAAGGTTTTCCCTTAAATAATCAAGTTGGATCTCAACAATTTTATATATATCGTCTGCAGTGAGTGAGTTGAAGATAATCTGTTCATCGATCCTGTTAATAAACTCCGGCCTAAAGTTAGCTCTGATTGCTTCAGAAACCCTTTCTTCAATTTCCTCTTTATCCTCAAGCCCCTGTATATATTCGGAACCAAGGTTAGAAGTCATGATTATAACTGTATTGCGAAAGACAACTTCCTTACCTTTGCTATCTGTCAGTATCCCATCATCAAGAATCTGAAGTAAAATATTGAAGACATCTGGATGTGCTTTTTCGATCTCATCCAGGAGAATAACAGAATAGGGCTGTCTTCTTATTCTTTCAGTTAACTGTCCCCCTTCATCAAATCCAACATAACCCGGAGGAGAACCAATCAACTTTGAAACAGCATGTCTTTCCATATATTCCGACATATCAAGTCTGACCAGGGCTTTTTCATCATCGAAAAGATAGGCAGCCAGGGTTTTGGCCAACTCTGTTTTACCAACCCCGGTCGGGCCCAGAAAGATAAAGGATGCAAGTGGCCTCTGACGGTCCTGTAGACCTGTTCTGGATCTTCTGATAGCATTACTTACTGCCTCCAGTGCTTCTTCCTGCCCAACTACCCTTTTAGCCAGTTCTTCTTCCAGATTGATGAGTTTATTCTTTTCCTCAGTCATCAGTTTTTGCAGGGGAATATCTGTCCAGGCTGATACAATTTCTGCTATATCTTCTTCGGAAACTTCTTCCCTTAAGATTTCACCACTACCAGTCTCTTTTAAAGTATCAAGTTTCTCATTGGCTTTATTTAGTTCTGATCTTAGTTCATGCAGTTTCCCGTATTTCAAGCGGGCAGCCTCTTCATAATTAGCTTCCCTTTCTGCAGCTTCGGCTGCAATATTGATCTGTTCTATCTCTTCTTTTAAATCCTGAATTCTTTTAATCAGTTCTTTTTCGTTCTGCCACTTAGCCAGTAAAGGGTCCCGTTTTTCCTTGATTTCACTTATCTTCTTTTTAATCTCTTCCAGTCTTGCCTGAGATTCTTCATCTTCTTCTTTTTTCAAAGCTTCTTTTTCAATTTCCAGTCTTCTTACCATCCGGTCCAGTTGATCTATTTCGATCGGCATAGAATCGATCTCTATTCTTAACTTGGAAGCAGCTTCATCTATTAAATCAATAGCCTTATCTGGTAAATAGCGGTCGGTTAAATAACGATTAGACAATTTTGCCGCTGATACCAGGGCATTATCCAGAATTTTAACTCCATGATG
>JADQBU010000046.1 GCA_016278435.1 Halanaerobiales bacterium | reverse complement strand
TCAACTATTAGCACATACCTTACTTAGTATGTGTGAAGTATTGAGAAGCACCATCTTACGCGAAGCTATTATCTTTGATGAAAATCTTTTTTTGATTTAGGTGGTGAGGTTCACACCAGATTATTCTTATATTTGTTTTAATAATTGACAAGCCGTAAAAGATAAATTATAATTAATAATGTAATTTACTGGAGTTGAATATGTCCTCGTATAATTGTGAAAATATGGTTCACAAGTCTCTACCTGCATAAGCCGTAAACTTGCTGGCTACGGGGGAACTGTACCTTGGTACTTCTTAGGTATACCACTGGTACAGGTATGTAGTATATACATACTACACCATGGGAGTATTTACCTGGGTGGGTTAAGTTCCTTCTGAAAGTAGGAATTTGCCGACCCGTTTTTTATTTGAGGAGGTGAGGATTGGTACAAAATAAGTTTATTGTATTCTTACATATCTTTTTAAGAGGAGGAAAATAATGCTTGAAAATTTATTTAAATTAAAGGACAATAATACTACAGTTCAGACAGAGGTGCTGGCTGGAATCACTACTTTTATGACCATGGCCTATATTATCTTTGTTAACCCGAGTATTTTAAGTGATGCCGGTATGCCCTTTGATGGGGTTTTTATTGCTACAATAATTGGTGCTATCTTCGGTACTTTATGTATGGCTTTACTGGCCAATTATCCCTTTGCTCTGGCTTCTGGTATGGGGTTAAATGCCTTTTTTGCTTATTCGGTAGTTATTGGGATGGGTGTTTCCTGGCAGTCTGCTCTGGGTCTTGTCTTTGCTGAAGGTGTAATTTTTATCATCTTAAGTGTCACTCCTGTCCGGGAGATGATTGTCAACTCAATCCCGATGGGTTTGAAGACAGGCATAAGTACTGGTATTGGTCTATTTATAGCCTTTATTGGCCTGCAGAATGCCGGTATTGTTGTAAATAATGATGCCACTCTGGTTGGAATGGGTAGTATCTTTTCAGGACCGGGCTTAGTAGCTCTGGTCGGATTAATTGTGATTGGGATTTTACATGCTCTAAAGGTCAGGGGCTCATTACTCTGGGGTATCCTGATTGCTACAGCCTTTGGCTGGTTGAATGGTGTTACACCAGCTTTTAATGGCATTTTTGCCATGCCCAAAATGTCTGACTGGTCTTCAGTATTATTTCAACTGAATATGGGGGCTGTCTTTAAGCTCGGTATGTTTACTGTACTGATTTCCTTCTTATTTGTAGACCTGTTCGATACTGCCGGTACCCTGGTCGGGGTCAGCCAGCAGGCAGGTTACCTTGATGAAAAGGGAGATTTACCCAGGGCCAGTAAAGCTTTACTGGCAGATGCCCTCGGTACCACCGGTGGTGCCTTATTTGGTACTTCTACAGTTACAACCTATGTTGAATCTGCATCTGGTGTGGCAGAAGGTGGTAGAACGGGATTAACCGGGATTGTAGTAGCTATCCTCTTTTTCCTGTCCCTGTTCTTTAAACCATTAATTGGAATCGTCCCCGGTGCAGCAACCGCTCCGGCCTTGATTGTAGTGGGAACTATGATGATGTCCAATATTACCAAGATTGACTGGGATGACTTCACAGAAGTATTACCGGCCTTTGTAGCTATGATTGCGATGCCTTTGACTTATTCCATCTCCAATGGAATCGCTCTGGGCTTTATTGTTTATCCCCTGGTGAAACTCTTTACAGGTAAGGGTGACAAAGTACACTGGCTGGTTTATCTACTGGGAATTCTCTTTGTTTTCTATTTCATCTTTGTCTAAAATGATTCTTTAAAATGCTGTAGTATATGATTTAAAAAGGAGGGGAACCCCCTCCTTTTTTGTTGTGAGAGAAAATCAACAGCTATTTGATTTAAAGGAAGAAATCATAATAAATATGAAAGATAAAATTGATGATTATAAGTCCAAGGGTATGGATGATGACCAGGCTTTTAAAGAAATCAATAATATAATTTGACATAGGGGGGTTATATTTGTATAATGTGAATATGGTTTCATATGAATATGACTTCATATTCAACAAAAAAGTTTTCTATTTCTATTTAAATAGGGAAAGGAGCGAGAGTATGCCCAAAGAAACTTTTTTCAATTTACCGGAAGATAAACGAGAAAGAGTTATAGATGCCGCAATGGGGGAATTTGCCACCCGTTCCTATCATCAGGCCCGCGTTACTGCAATTACTGATAAAGCCGGGATAGCTCAGGGTAGTTTCTATCAGTATTTTGATGATAAGAAAGACCTATTTAAACATATAATGGATTTGACTGTTGAGAAAAAATTGCAGTATCTTAACCATGAAATGTTGCTCAACAAAGAAAAGTATGGTTTCTTTCAGTTATTACGTGAGATTTATTCCAGTGGATTTAGGTTTGCCCGAGAGAATCCCCAACTGGTTGCTATCGGAAATAAGTTGCTAAATGATAAAGACCTCCAACGCGAAATCTGGGGGGGATATGAAGACGAAAGTTCGAAATTTTTCCAACAGATACTGGAGGTGGGATTGGATAAAGGTGAATTAAATTCTGAAATCGATATCTCATTAATTTCCAGGATATTAACTGCTATTAATTATTCGCTGATAGATATTATTTACAAAAATGGTAAGATTGATCTGGAAAATGAGGAAGGTATCATGGCTACAATTGATAAAATGATTTTTTTTATAGAAAATGGTATCAAAAGGAGAGATTAGTCTAATATTCTTAAAACATCTATTATCAATATTAATTGTCAACTTAATCAAATGAAACCGGGGAGGTATAAAAGATGGCTTTACTGGAGTTAAAAGGTGTTAAAAAGATTTATCAACAGGGAAAGATAGAGGTGCCTGCTTTAAGGGGAATTGACCTAACTGTAGAAAAAGGAGAATTTACCACAGTCTTTGGTCCTTCTGGTTCTGGTAAAACTACCCTGCTGAATATAATAGGCTGTCTTGATAAACCAAGTGCTGGAACTATTAATTTTAATGGGAAAATGCTGGGTGATCTGAATAAAAAAGATCTGGCCATGCTCAGAAGGTGTAATATTGGTTTTGTCTTTCAGAGTTATAATTTAATACCGGTTCTGACTGCCTATGAGAATGTAGAATTTGCCATCAGACTGCTGGACAGTTATGACAAAAAAGAATTAAGAGACAGGGTATTGAAAATACTTGCTGATGTGGGGCTGGATGGATTAGAGGATAGAAGGCCTAACGAGTTATCTGGTGGGCAGAAACAGCGGGTAGCAATAGCCAGAGCCCTAGTAAAAGAACCAAAACTGGTATTAGCAGATGAACCGTCTGCCAACCTGGATTCAAAAACCAGTGAAGGGGTTCTGGAAGTTATGGTCAAAATGAATAAAGAATTGGGAACAACTTTTATTTTCTCCACACATGATCCTCAGGTAATGGATTATGCCCAGCGGATGTTGGAAATAAGAGACGGCTTGATCTCTTCGGATAAGAGGAGGGAAAGTTATGTTTCTGACTAAATTGGCATTCAAAAACTTGATCCGTCACCGTAACCGGACATTAATCACGGCCGTAATTATTGCTTTTGCGATATTTTTCTTTATCTTGATGGATTCCATGATCGGTGGAATGACTGAAATGTCCTATGAGAATATTATTGATTATGAAGCTGGCCATCTCCAGGTGGTTACAGAGGAATACTGGGAAGTAGAGGATGAATTACCTCTGAATAATCTTTTAACTACTGATCAAC
>JADQBU010000121.1 GCA_016278435.1 Halanaerobiales bacterium | reverse complement strand
TGTCCTGATAGATGTTTTTTGACTTATGCTAAACCTTTTTATGCAATGCTAATGAAAATAACTAGATATTTTACAATTTAAATAAAAATATGATAATATTATATTAGAATTAATGTGCTATAAAAGACCAGAATTGGAGTATTGAGATGAAAAGAATAATATTTTTTCTTATGATGGTAATCGTACTTTTAATAATATTCTCCCCGGCAATCTATGCCGTAATTAACAATTATACTTATCAGATAATCAATACCTTTCCCCATGATAAAAATGCTTTTACCCAGGGTTTATACTACGAAAATGGTTACTTATTTGAAGGGACAGGATTAAAGGGAGAGTCCAGTCTGCGGCAGGTAGAATTGAAAACCGGTAAGATAATATATTTATATAATCTACCGGATAATCTCTTTGGCGAGGGAATTACCAGCTTTAAAGATAAAATATACCAGCTCACCTGGCAGGCAAAAACTGGCTTTGTTTACAATCAAAATTTTGAATTAATAAATAAATTTAGTTATCCCCATCAGGGCTGGGGTCTGACCCATGATAGTGAAAATCTAATCATGAGTGATGGAACAGATTCTTTATTTTTTCTGGACCCAGAAACCCTTACAGAACATAAAATGATAAAGGTAACACTCAATAATCTACCAGTAACTAACATTAATGAAATGGAATATATCCAGGGAGAAATTTATGCTAATATCTGGCTGACCAATCAGATTGTTAAAATCAATCCGAATTCAGGGCAGGTAACCGGCATTATTGATCTGACAGGAATAATTAACCCGGACATTTATGATTATACCTTAAATGTACTAAATGGCATTGCCTATGATGAAATTAAAGACCGTTTATTTATTACCGGCAAACGCTGGCCCTTAATCTTTGAGATTAAAGTAATTCCGGTTGGTTAGTAATACTATGGTTGTTTCTCAATACTTAACTGGCATAATACCTTAAAATCCCATCATATACTGCCTGAGCAACCCGGGCTCGATACTGGCTGTTTTTCAGCAAATTCTCTTCCCGCTTATTGGAAATAAAAGCAATTTCCAGCAGGACAGATTTTATATATGTGGTATCCCTGATAACCTGAAAATTATCAGCCTTTAATCCCCGGTCTGCCAGTTGTAAGGAATTCACCAGGCTTTCCTGTATGTACCAGGCTAAACTCCAGCTTTCCCGGGAAGTGTTATAATAAGCATAAGTTTCAATACCTTTCTCTAACCCGGTTTCATCTGCATTTACATGGATACTGATAAAAACATCTGCATCTACTCTACTAGCAAGGGCTGTCCGCCCGGAAAGTGTTATAAAACTATCATTTTTCCGGGTCAGATAGACCTTAAAGTCAGTATTTCTGGTTAACAAATCATATAATCTCAGAGCAATATCCAGATTAACATCTTTCTCCTTTAACCCACCAGACCCAATCGCTCCCGGATCACTCCCTCCATGGCCGGGGTCAATTACTATTATCTTATCACTGGTTTTAATATCCTGCCCACTGATATCTATTTTTCTTGAATTATCATCACTATTTTCAGCAGGATTAATAAGAGTATTTAATCTGCTCATTAAATATATGGCAGCAGCAACTTTTGCCAGCTTTACCGCCGAATCCCGGTAATCTTCATAATTGCGAGCATCCCGGGCGAACACTGTTATTGTAAATATATTTATTATCAGAATCAAAACAAGGATTATAACTACTGAATGGGACAGGAATTGTCTCATAACTCCCTACCTTTCCTATATATTTAAATTATAAATGGAATACTCATCTTCAAGCAGCTCTCTCGTAGAGAAACCACCCGTTAATTTAATAAACTACTTCTATAATTCAATAAATATAACCCTCTGTCCTGCCGGTAAGTTCCGGTAATTCCTGATTACCCATTATCTTCCTCATCATTTCGAACCTGACTGCGAAAGATTTCCTCAGGGTCATCCATTTCATTATTATCCCCGATTTCTATCTGGTCAACAACCAGGTATGCTGGTGAAATCCCCCGGCTTAAAATACAGGGGAATGCCGGGGGAAACTTAATTATATTGTTCTTATTCAGGACCTAATATTTGCATAGTTAAAATCATCTCTTAAAAGTTTCTGACGGTAGGGTTCAATGTTAGCTTTCTTTTTAATTAAAGCTCCATATATTCCTGCCTGATGAATATCACCTACCAGTATCATTCCTACAGGAACATTATCCTCCAGAACTACTTTCTTATAATAATTCTGTTCAGGATAGGCTACACTTAATACTTCGTACTTATCTTCATCTGGCCTGGTAATTCCCATAGCAATTGCCGGAACTTCCCGGAACTGAACTGCATTCTTCATCCCGATCATACCGCCATATTCCTTTTCCTTTCCAGCCATATTATAAGCAGCTACCCTCCCCTGGGCACTGGCATTTGGCCAGATCGGAGTTAAACCAATCCTGTCGGTAACTATATCCCTGGTTTCAACAACATCACCGGCAGCATAAATACCGGGAACGGTTGTTTCCATGTGTTTATCAACCTGTATTCCCTTGTTTATCTTGATGTCAGTATGCTTAATAAAATCCACATTTGTCCTGGTTCCCACAGCTACCACTATTAGATCAGTCTTTAGATGACGACCTTCATCAAGAGTCACCACTTTTTTCTTATTTCCCATTAAGTTTTTAAGAAACCCGGGCGACTCAATACTTTTGACACCCTGACCCAGAATAAATTGAATTCCCGCCTGCTCCATATCTTTCATTAAAATTTCACCTGCAGTTTCATCAAACTGCCTGGGTAAAATCTGGGGTTGTAGTTCCACAACTGTTACTTCAAGACCGCGATTATTCAAGGCATAAGCTACTTCCAGCCCAACAAAACCACCACCAATCACCAGTGCCTTCTCTGACTCCTGAACTCCCTGTAAAATATGCCGGGCATCGATGAAGTCCCTTAAGCCAAATACATTATTACCTTCAATCCCCGGAATCGGGGGAATAAAGCTGGAAGCTCCTGTTGCTATCAGAAGTTTATCATAGGGAACAGGAGAGCCATCAGCCAATCCCACAATCCGGGCCCTGGTATCAACTTCAATTGCCCTCATACCCAGATAAGCCTCTACATCATACTTATCATAAAAGTAACTTGTGCGAAATTTTAAACCTTTTTTATCTTTTTCCCCACCTATATAATCAGGCAGCATACAGCGGGAGTAAGGCTGTTCATTCTCCTCTGAGATGATTGTTATTTTAGAATCTTCATCTAACATTCTCAGGGTTTCTGCCGCCCTGGTTCCAGCTGCACTATTTCCCACTATAACATACCGCACAGACATCACCCCCTCACTCTAACTCTTCTATTAGAGCATATACTGTTCTTTCAGCCTTATCTTCGGCAAAATCATTTACCTCAACAAACTGCAGTGCTCTTTCCGGACATGCATCCACACAGGCCGGCACCTCTCTGTCGGGACATCTATCACATTTTAGGGCTACTGCTTCATAGGGATGCTGACATACAGCCCCATAAGGACAGGACATAACACACATCCAGCAGCCGACACATTCCTGTTCATTCCCTTCATTGGAGACAAGCCCTGTTTCTTTATCTTTCTGCATTGCTCCTGACATACAGGCATCTACACAGGCTGGTTCTTCACAGTGACGGCACTTATGGGGAACTGATTTGTTGTTATGAACCGGTAAAACCTGGATCCGGGATGGAATTCCTTCCA
>JADQBU010000414.1 GCA_016278435.1 Halanaerobiales bacterium | reverse complement strand
GATAATGCTGCTACTTCTTATCCCAAACCGGAAGAAGTTTATGATGCTGTTGATGATTATCTCAGGTCGGTTGGTGTTAATCCCGGCCGGGGTGGTTATTTAAGGTCATTACAGGCAGAACAGATGATATTCAAAACCAGAAAAGCTCTGGGGAATCTTTTCAATATCAAAGACCTTTCCCGGATTGCCTTTACCTTCAATGTTACTCAATCATTAAACCTGGCAGTAAAGGGGTTACTGCAGCCGGGAGACCATGTAATAATCAGCCAACTGGAACACAATGCTGTCTGGCGACCGTTGCGGGGACTGGAGAGGCAGGGGATAATTGAGTTAACGGTAATTCCTTGTTCTGAAGGAAAAAACTTCGATCAAAACCGGTTAAAAGAGGAAGTTAGGCCGGAGACGAAGCTGGTAGTCATTAATCATGCTTCCAATGTGACCGGTTATATAATGCCAGTTGGGGAGATAGGCCAGTTTTGCCGGGAAAGAGGGCTGGTATTTATGGTAGATGCTGCCCAGACAGCAGGAGTTTATCCAATCGATGTGGAAGAGCAGAATATATCGCTACTGGCTTTTACCGGTCATAAAGGGCTACTGGGACCAACAGGTACCGGTGGACTTTATATAGGAGAAGAAGTGGAACTGCAGCCGTTGATAGAGGGGGGGACAGGTAGTCAATCCCAGCTTGATCACCAGCCGGAGCTCTTACCTGACCGCTTTCAGGCAGGCACCCTGAATGCAGCAGGACTTGTCGGTCTGGGAGCAGGAGTAGATTTTATTCTCAAAAAGGGAATTGACGAGATTCGCAGCAGAGAAGAAGAATTAACTGCTTATCTTTATCAGAGACTGATAGACGTACCGGAAATTAAAGTTTATGGTCCTGAAGATGTTAAGAAACGGGTAGCGGTTATCTCCTTCAATATAGCTGATTATATGCCTGATGAGATAGCTGCTTATTTAGATGACAAATATGATATCATGGTCAGGGCCGGACTGCACTGTTCACCACTGGCTCACAGCTCTCTGGGAACATTAAAAAGGGGCGCTGTCCGGGTCAGCCCTGGATACTTCAATACAGAAGAGGAAATAGATATTTTGCTAGAAGCCCTGAGGGAGGTAGGTTGAATTGTTCTTAAATGAGATTGAAATCAAAAAAGTCTCGCCCTGTGTTGCAGAACCGGATAAGGTCTGGGTCAAGGCCCGGTTCTCGGATGATGTTTCTTCCATTATGCCTTATTTCAATAGTGTGTTTAAAAATACCTCCTATAATCCTGGCTTTCCCAGTATTACCCTGAATATGGACTTCAGGGTAATTGCAGTCTATCCTGAAAAAATGACTATAATCAAAGCCCTGAACACAACAGATGCCTTTCAGGTTATCGACTGGCTGCAGGAAAAAATTAATGATATATATAACCGGCGGGATGAAATTGAGCCAGACTACAACCGGAGTACACGTCCCCATCCCATGCAGGTATTCAATTTACTGCCCGGTAATGACTGTGAAGAGTGTGGAGAAAAAACCTGTATGGCTTTTGCTTTTAAACTGCTTTCCGGTAAACAGAGACTTGTAAGATGTACTCCCTTGCAAAAGAGGGAACAGAAAGAAGCAAGAAAAATACTGAAAGAGTTAATACCGGAGGAGTTAGATTCTCTGGATTTAAATAATTAGATGTGCTATAATCACAAGGAGATTTTCAAATTAGCTGGTCTGAACTACAATTTAATTACATAAATTTAACTAGGTGATAAAATGACATTGAAAGAACACTTGAAAAACGGTATCGGTATCAATAATTTTGGCCATGCCAATAATGATATGTATATGTTTATAATTCCGATGATTCTACCACTTCTGAAGTTGGAGTTTAATCTGAGCTATGTTGAGACCGGTTTGATTTTGACTGCTCATATTGGTGTCCGTTCTCTTTTTTCCTATATAAGTGGTCATCTGGGTGATATCTATGATAAAAGAATAATAATTTCTGCAGGGTTTTTGCTGACAACTATATTTCTGGTTGGACTGATTTTTGTCGATAATGTTATTGTTCTGGTTATCTTTTTGATGTTAATGGCTATTGGTATAGCAACCTTTCATCCCCTGGCTACAGCCCTGGTGGGAGAGATAGCAGACCCTGATTACCGCGGATTTCATATCGGTCTTTTTGAAGCTACCGGGTCGATTGGTATTATTCTGACCACCTTTATTTTTGGTTTACTTGTTGGCAATTGGGGCTGGAGATATACTGTATTATTATTATCTTTACCCGGCATACCTCTGGCCTGGGCTTATCTTAAGAGTAAAAAAGAAGAGATCGACACAGAGGTCCAGGCTGAAATTAGTGTCGATAGATTTTATATATTGATGTTCATCCTGGGCCGGGGTGTAAGATCGATTGGAAATGGAGCAATATTTTCCTTCTTGCCGGCCTTTGCTACAGATCAACTGGGTATATCGCCGGGGCGGGCTTCCTGGCTGGTAACGGTCATGTTTTTAGGAAATATTCTGGGAGGACCAGGGAGCGGCTGGCTGTCAGATAAAAAGAATCCGTTATTAATTATCAGTATCAGTACATTACTGGCCATGCCGGTGGTGCTGGGTATGACCCTGAGTAACAGTATCTGGTTGGTGGGACTTTTATGTATTTTGCTGGGGGTATTAAATGGAGGCTTTTTTACTCCTCAGAACTTATGGTTGACTACTGTCAGTACTGCTGCTACCAGGGGTAAAGTAATGGGTGCTGCCTTTCTGATCGATGGAATTTCTGTTACCGTTGCCCCTACTATTTACGGCTGGATTGCAGATCAAATCGGGATGGGTGGGGCCTTTAGATGGACATTACTTCCCATCGGCCTCAGTTTAATATTCTTTGTAAAAATGTATGATCTTCACCGCCGGGAACAACTTGAATTCAGGGTGGGAAGAGCTGGATACTGATCAGAACAGGCCTTGCAGGCTTCCGGTACTATGCCTTCTTCTTTGAATTTCTTAATATGTTCCTGAAGGTCAGGCCCATTTAGGCACTTGACTCCATTGGTTAATTCCCCCTTGTGTTTTTATTATTTCTCCTTTTATCTAAAACAGCCAAGAAAACTCCATCCAAGCTATTGTATTGGGTAGAGATGAATTGTCTATTTTAAATTTAATTAAATATTGAATTTAAAATTATTTTTTTCCTTAATTTTGAATATATTGTTTAATTGTTTCGATAGTAGCACCACCAGTAGATACAATTCGATAGCTTTTAGACCAAAAACAGAATGACGATTTCTTTTAAGTTCTCTATTCATAAGGATTAAACCTCCATCATAATTTTACAAGTGAACATATGTATGATATAATTTTAATAGAATGGAGGTGAAAAACCAATGAGATTATCTTTTAAATTTAAACCCAGATTAAGTCATAAGAAACTAAAAATAATTAAAGAATTAACTTGGCATATTAGTAAACTATATAATACAGTCAATTATGCAACCTTAAACAGTTCTTGTATGATTTATTAAAATACGGGGTGCCAGTGGTAAGATCAAAAATAATGAAGATGTAAAACCCGTCTATACTAAACGGGAAAAGAAATTTAAAGATAACTGGCATTGTAGTTTTCTTCATAGCCATAATAGACAACAGGCATTAAAACAATTCTCGTAGAGTTAAACGAGGCCTCTTTAAATCTAATACAGATTTAACTATAAATGCTGATGTTAATGGCTCATTAAATATAATGCGTAAATTTTTGAA
>JADQBU010000264.1 GCA_016278435.1 Halanaerobiales bacterium | reverse complement strand
GGGAACTGATATAAAAAAGATTGAATAACACTTGCAAAAATATCTTATATAGGTTATAATAATTAGTGAAAAATGAATACAAGAAATAGTCTTCAGGGCAAGGTGAGGGTATATCCCGATTCCTGACCGGTGGTTAAAGTCCACGAGCAAAAAGCTGAACTGGTGAAATTCCAGTACCGACGGTACAGTCCGGATGGAAGAAGGCAGGTTGTTAAATTATGATTATTAAACCCCTGGAGAGATTCAGGGGTTTTTTATATAAAAAAAAGAAAGGTGCTGGTCTATTCAATGAATATTAAAAAATTAACTAACATTGCTGTATTAATGGCTCTTTCCATTATTTTGATGATTACTATCAGGTTCCCGCTGTTTTTACCCTTTTTGATATATGAACCGGGTGATATTCCAATATTGATTATTACCTTCCTCTATGGGCCTCTGCCGGCTATTGGTTCAACCTTATTACTCTCTATTTTAATGGCTCTTTTCACCGGGTTGGGCGGTCCCTTTGGTGCTTTAATGCATTTTATTGCTACCGGAGTTCTGGTAGGTATCGCTGGTTATGTTTATAAAAAATATCATTCCCGTAAAGGAGCAGTAATTGGGTTAATTGCAGGTTCAATTTCTATGACAACCGTTATGAGTTTTGCCAACGTATTACTTAATCCCATATTTTATGGAATTCCCCACGAGCAGACGATCAGTATGTTGTTACCGGGTATAATTCCCTTTAATATTACGAAGTCTTTTCTAAATTCAGGGATTACAGTCTTTGTTTACAAGAAACTGGCCAATTTCCTCAGAGAAAAAGGGTTACTCAAATCCTTTGAGGAAGCCCTGGATTAGCTTAGAAAAAAATACTCAAAGAAAAATACCGATTAATTCAAGCAGGACTTTTTAAGTCCTGTTTTTCTTATTACCCCCATGTATAGTTTAATAATAAACTGGAAAAGCTAAATTTACCGGGGGTATTTGTATGAAAAATATAAAAATATTCTTATTAATCCTTTTGATTTCAATCCTTATTTCAAGTGCTTTGTTTGCCCAGAATAATAGTGTTTACCGGGTTAAGAGAGGAGATACTCTTCTCAAAATTGCGGATTATTTTAATGTACCACTTGCCAGTCTGCAGGAAGTAAACAGGATTAAGAATCCTGATTTTATCACAATTGGCCAGAAATTAACAATTCCAGCAGACAGTATGGAATATGTAATAAAAAAAGGTGATACTTTAAAAAAAATTGCAGACAGGTTTGGAGTTAACCTGACAGAATTGATTAAAATTAACCAGATCAAAAACCCAAATTTTATAATCTGTGGAAGAAAATTAATAATTCCAGAAAAAATGAGAAAAGCAAGAACAAATACTGTTTCCCGCTCAATCCAGATAAATTTTATCTGGCCTGTCCAGGGCAGAATCTCTTCACCCTTTGGACGGAGAGTAGATCCGGTTACGGGACGAAGTGAATATCACAGTGGTATTGATATTGCAGTTCCAATAGGTAGTCCTGTTTATGCTGCAGAGGATGGTGTTGTTATCTGTAGTGAAAATAAAGGTGGCTATGGAAAATTAGTTATAATCAAACACCGGAATAATTATACTACCTATTATGGTCATAATATAGAACTGATTGTCAAGGAAGGTGAATATGTTGAACAGGGTAGAATTATAGCACTGAGCGGCAGCAGTGGGAAATCAACTGGTCCTCATTCTCATTTTGAAATCAGAAGGAATGGAAGAGTTATTAATCCTATGAGTTTTTTAAGTGCCAGATATTTACGAAATGGTTTCAAGGTTTAAAGGAGGTCAAAGTTGGAAATTGAAGATAAAATAAATGCCATTGTAGATTTTATCAAAAAACATCCAGAAACAGTAGCAAGTAGAACAATTTTACGTAGAAATTTGAAATCATTTGATCAGTACGAAACTGCTCAGGAATTGTCATTTGAACTGGAAAATATATTAAAAAACCAGGATTCTGAGAAGGTTGACTTTTTCTATTATCTCATAAAATAATTTGACTTATTATCCCTTCCTCATATAAAATCTAATTAAAAGAATGAGGGGGGGTTTTTTTTGTATATAAAATTTCTTGGAAGTGGAACTTCTCATGGAGTACCTATTGTTGGCTGTAATTGCCCTACCTGTATTTCTGATAATCCTCAAAATAAAAGATATAGAGCAGCAGTACATCTTAAGTACCGGGATAATTCAATTTTGATAGACACCCCTCCTGAACTTCGTTTGCAACTACTTGAAAATCAGATAACCAGAGTGGATGCTATATTATTTACACATCCTCATGCAGACCATATTATGGGTTTTGATGATATCCGGGCCATAAACCGACTGCAGAAAGGTGAAATACCATGTTATGGTAATGAAATTACAATTGACAAGATAAAAAATATTTTTGATTACATATTTAATCCCATACAGATTGGAGGCGGCCTACCCCGGGTAAAGTTGATAGAAATCCAACCACTTGTTCCCTTTTATTTAAGTGATATAAAAATTACCCCCCTACCAGTAAAGCACGGAAAATTAGATATACTGGGTTATAAAATAGGGAAATTTGCCTATCTTACTGACTGTAATCAAATACCGGATTCAACACTTAGTCTGTTAGAGGATGTTAAATTACTTGTGTTAGATGCTTTGAGATTTAAAACTCATCCTACACATTTTAATATTGAACAGGCTTTACAAATAATTAACAAATTAAATGTTGATAGGGCCTTTTTAACCCATATCTCTCACCACCTTGAACATGAAAAAACAAACAGGATACTTCCAGATAATGTTAAACTTGCTTATGATGGATTGAGTTTTACTTTAAAAGAAGGTGAAAAATGATGAATATTGTGCTGGTTGAACCAGAAATTCCACAGAATACAGGTAATATTGCCCGGACCTGTGCTGTTACAGGTAGTAGCCTTCATCTTGTCCGCCCTCTGGGTTTTTCAACTGACGATAAATATTTAAAAAGAGCTGGACTGGATTACTGGCATTTACTTGATATACACTATTATGATTCTCTGGCAGAATTTATAGAAAAACACGGGAATAATTCATTATATTTTACCTCAACAAAGGCAAAACTAAGTTATGATGAGATTGATTATAGTTGTGATGATTATTTAGTCTTTGGCAAGGAGACTGCTGGTTTACCTGAGGAACTTCTGCAGATATATTTAGATAGATCTATCAGGGTACCTATGGTCGATGATGCAAGGTCTATTAACCTTTCAAATACAGTGGCAATAGTTCTTTATGAAGCTTTACGTCAACTTTCATTTCCGGGATTAAAAAAGGGTGGAATTTTTGACAAAAAATAACCTCAAATAAAAAGGGTTTTTAATCTTTAAACCGAATATATATTAGTAGAGGCTTTATTGCCATGCCTATTTTTATGGATTGGATATAAAGATAACTGATTAGAAGGAGAATAGAGATGATAAAACGAAGTAAGTTTCTGGTTATCTTTTCTTTACTATTATTAATAACCCTATTTTCTGGGAGAGTTTTTGCCCTTCATTTAAAACATGATGATCGGGGCAAACAGGTAGAAGAAGTGCAGCAATTGTTATCACAGTTAGGATATGATATAGATATTGATGGTATATTTGGCTATGGAACGACTGAAACTATTAAGGATTTTCAAAGAAACAACGGCCTTTTAGTAGATGGAATTGTTGGAGATAAAACATATGAATTACTGAAAAAATTTGCCAGAGATATTAAATATACTG
>JADQBU010000149.1 GCA_016278435.1 Halanaerobiales bacterium | reverse complement strand
GGGAGAGTTTATTTCCGAACAGCATACCTTTAATCACTTCAGAGAAGAATTGACTCCAACCAGGTTTTTGAATCGCAAAAATTATTCTGGTTGGGAAGGTTCGGGGAGTAAGGACTTTGAAAAAATCGCCAATGAGCAAATCCGGGAAATAGTTGCCAATAAAGGTGAAATAGATTTACCCGATTACACTGTTAAAGAGATCAAAGACATCGTTAAAAAACGGGAACAGGATATATAAAACCGGCAAAACCGGAGGTGGAAACATGAGCAGTAAATTTGAAAATATAATTATAGATGGCAGTAGTTTGACTCTGGAAGAGGCAGCTGCAGTTGCCCGGGGTACCGAAAGCGATGGAAACCAGGATACCGGGGGCACCGGCAGCAGACCGGAGCGTTCTTATCCACTGGTAAGTCTTTCCGGGAAAGCAGCAAACAGATTAAAGAAGGTCAGGGACTATGTTGATAATAAATGGTTGAGTGGAAATCCTCCTACTATCTATGGTTTTAATACCGGAGTTGGGGTTCTGAAGGATGAACAGATAGAAACAACAGAAAATGATAGGTTCCAGCAGTTGATGATTGAATCACATTCAGCCGGTATCGGGGAACCAGCCCCGGAAGAAGTTGTCAGAGCAACCATGTTATTCAGGGCAAATGCTCTGGCCCGCGGGGTATCGGGAGTAAGGCTTGAGGTTGTGGAACGCCTGCTGGAGATGTTAAATAAAGGCTTACATCCGGTAATACCCTCTCAGGGTTCTGTGGGAGCGAGTGGTGATCTGGCCCCGATGGCCCATCTGGTT
This sequence comes from Halanaerobiales bacterium, assembly GCA_016278435.1. GTDB lineage: Bacteria > Bacillota > Halanaerobiia > Halanaerobiales > JADQBU01 > JADQBU01. The sequence goes on along the minus strand of JADQBU010000149.1, from coordinate 2,974 downwards.
GCAGCCCTTACCGGTCATCAGGAGGCTGAGATTAATTACCGTGGGCAGGTAATGAGTGCAGCAGAAGCCCTGGAAAAAGCGGATATGGAACCTGCTTTCAAGATGAAAGCTAAAGATGTACTGGCAATGGTCAACGGCTGTACCTTTACCCTTGGTTATGCCGCACTGGCCCTGGTTGATGCCCGGGACCTGCTGGCCGGCGCTAATCTGGCTACAGCCCTCAGTATGGAAGCTATGCGTGGTGAAAGGGCAGCCTTTGATGACAGGATTCAAACGGCCCGGAACCAGGAAGGACAGCGGGAAGTAGCCGCAGAAATCAGAAGGCTACTTAAGGGGAGTGAATGGACAACAGAAGAAGGGCGGAGGATTAAACTACCTTATGAAAAGAGAGAAGGGGAGTTTAAACCCCGTGTTCAGGATGCCTATGCCCTGCGGTGTGTCCCCCAGGTACATGGGGCAACAAAGGATGTATTTAAATTTGTCCGGGAGATTGTAGAGAGAGAAATGAATGCTGCCACCGATAATCCCCTGATTTTTACGAAGGAGGATGGAGGATATGAGGCCCTGAGTGGTGGTAATTTCCACGGACAGTACCTGGCCTATGCTATGGATTATCTGGCAGTAGCCGTCCATGAACTTGGCGACATTTCCGAAAGAAGAAGCAGCAGGATGATGGATCCCGGTTTAAGTTACGGGCTCCCACCGAATCTGGTCGGGGGTCAGGTAGGCTTAAATACTGGATTTACCCTGGCCCAGTGTGCAGCTTCCGCCCTGGTTTCTGAGAACAAAGGGCTCTGTTTTCCGGCCAGCGCTGATTCCATACCCACAAAAAGCAATCAGGAAGACCATGTCAGTATGGCCCCGATTGCTGCCCGGAAAACACGGACCATAATTAAGAATACTGAGAAAATAATAGGTATTGAGCTGCTCTGTGCCGCCCAGGGAATCAGTTTGACCCAGGATAAAATGGGAGAACTGCAGCTGGCAGAAGCCACAGCAGAAACCATGAAGAAGATCCGGGCCCGGGTCTCAGAAACAGGGAACGATAGATTTATTCACAAACAGATGGAAGTAGTCTGTGGGATGGTAAGAGATAAGGAGTTCGCTGAAGTAGTAGACTGATGGAGTTTTGAGTACCAAAATCCAAAGGAGGAAGAAGATGAGATCTAAGCTTATTGTACTTTTACTGGCCTGTGTTCTTGTTTTTTCATCTATGACTGTACTGGCCCAGAATGGTGTATTGACAGTAGCTCTGCAGGGAAAGGCACAGACTCTGGATCCAGCTTTTTTAAAGAGGTCGATTTCTGAATGGCCGATAATGAACAGTATTTTTAACGGTCTGGTAAAGTATAAACCTGGTACTTTTGAAGTGGTCCCTGATCTGGCTGCAGACTGGCAGATTTCTGATGATAATAAGGAAATCACCTTTCATCTGAGAAAGGGAGTCCAGTTCCATAAGGGATATGGTGAATTTACTGCTGAAGATGTTAAGTTCAGTTTTGAGAGGATTATTGACCCGGAGAAGGACTCACCGGAGGCATCCTCGTTCGCTAATCTAAAGGAAGTTCAGGTTGTCGATGATTATACCGTAAAACTGATTATGTCAGAACCGATGGCCCGGCTCTTTACTTCAACCCTTCCCTTTAATGCCGGCCTGATTGTTTCCAAAAAAGCAGTAGAAGAGATGGGGAAAGATAAATTTGCCCATAATCCCATTGGAACTGGTCCTTATGTGTTTTCCGAATGGGGAGTTAACAATGATATAACTCTGGTTAAAAATGACAACTACTGGGGAGATAAAGCCGAGATTGCTGAAGTTAATTTAATTCCTATGCCCAATCAGACCTCCCAGGAGATGGCTTTACAGTCGGGAGATATAGATCTGGGGCAGGTAACTCTGGATAATATAGATAAAATGAAGGCCAACAGCAATCTGAAGGTCAAGGTTTATCCTGATCTAGCTATTCAGTGGATTTCCTTTAATGTCAAGAAAGCGCCTATGGATAATATATATCTACGTAAGGCCCTCAGGTATATTATAAATCCACAGGAAATACTGCTGGGAGCCTTTGCCGGACAGGGCGAGAAAGCCAATTCTATTCTTCTGCCTGATATGCTTGGGTACTGGAAAGCTCCAGTATACAGCCTGGATGAGGTAGGCAAAGAAAAGGTCTGGGAACTGCTGGAGAAAGCAGGTTATCCTCAGGGTAAAGGACTTGAACTGGAATATCTTACTGATGCCAATAATGAGCGCCGGATGATAGCAACAATTATCCAGGCTCAGCTGGCTAAATTTAATATTAAATTGAATATAAAAGCTGTTGAAATTGGACCAAAAATTGAAGGCTGGCATAATGGGGATTATCATATTACCTATGCCCGGTTTACCAATACTGTTGACCCCGGTTATTGTCTGCAGTGGTTTTTGACCAGCCAGATTGGTAAATGGAATCTAATGCACTGGTCAGATAAGAAGTTTGACCAACTCTGGAACAAGGCAGAAGTTACGATGGATAATGAGCAGAGGGCTGATCTCTATGTAGAGATGCAGAAGATAATGGACCGTGATGCTATAGGTATATGGGTTACCCATGGTGTCAGGACTCCGACCTGGAGAAAGGGAGTTGAGCCTGTATTCCAGCCAGATGGTGTGATATTACCCTGGTTGACGACCAAGAAGTAAATACTGGGCAATAAACCAGTAGATAAATTTTAATACCCCGCCTGTGCTTTTTATGGGCGGGGTAAAAACTCTTTTTTTAACTGGAGTGAAATGCTATTATGACTATATATATTATTAAGCGGCTGTTATGGCTTATACCCACAGTAATTGCAGTACTGGCCTTACTGTTCAGCTTAACCTATCTCCTGCCGGGTGAGCCGGCTGAAATCATTCTTGGTCCCAGGGCTACACCGGATATGGTAAAACAGATTAATGAAGAACTGGGTCTCAATCAGCCCTGGCCTGTAAGTT
>JADQBU010000237.1 GCA_016278435.1 Halanaerobiales bacterium | reverse complement strand
TCTTCTTTCTCCTCCCAGTATTTTTCATCTACAATCTGCAGGTGACCGGATTCAAAGTTAATAATACTCGCAAATGATTTATCCATCATCCCCATTAAAAGCGAATCCAGAAAGATATAAAATAAGATAGCAACAGCGATTACTCCGGCCGTCAATATGGTTCTTTTTTTATGTCTGCTTAGATTCTTTAAGGCCAGCCTAATTAGAAACACCCCTGTCCCTCCTTTCATCCCGGGTAATCTTGCCATCCTTTACTTCCAGTAATCTTCCCGCATAATCCATGACCTGGGGATCATGGGTGGAGAAAATAAAAGTTGTATTAAGCTGTTGGTTCATCTTCAACATAATCTTCAACACCTCAACCCCGGTCTCAGAATCAAGATTGGCGGTAGGTTCATCTGCCAGCACCAGTTTGGGTTCCTTCACCAGGGCCCGGGCTATGGCAACTCTCTGTTTTTGACCACCTGATAGTTCACTGGGTTTGCGGCTCTCCAACCCCTCTAGACCAACTCTTTTCAGGATGTCCAGTACCTTTTCCCTGATCTCCTGCTTGCTTTTATCACTTAAAAGCTGAATGGCAAACTCTACATTTTCATAGGCCGTAAGTACCGGTATCAGATTATAACTCTGGAATACAAAGCCAATGTTATAACGTCTGATCATAGCCAGTTCCCTGCTGCTGAGCTCACTTAATTGTTTACCAGCAAAATTTATCCTGCCTTCGGTCGGTTTATCCAGACAGCCTATCATATTCAATAGAGTAGTTTTACCTGAGCCTGAAGGCCCAAAGATAGTAGTAAATTCTCCCTCCTCGACCGTTAAATCGATACCCCTTAAAGCAGGTACTTCTATTTCCCCCTGTTGATAGATTTTTTTGATTCCTTCCAGTTCTAATAAGGACATAATTATTTTCCTCCTTTGGCCTTAATACCATTTTCTATCACATTTAACATCTTATCAATCATCACCATATCATCTATATCTGCCTGGCCATCTTCATAAATATATTCAGCCATAGAAATATTAAGGGTAGTTAGAATATGAGCAGTAAAATCAGGATCTATTTCAGGAACAATATCACCATTATCGATTCCTTTTTTAATTAAACCGGCAAAAAATTCCTCACTCCTGTACTTCTCTTCCCCCATAATCTCATGATAAAGGGAATTATCCTGGACCAGATTATTGGCAATTTGATTTAACCGCGGATTCTCCCGGGCAAATTCGATGCTTACAATATAAATTTCCCGTAAAACCTGAAAAAAATTAAGTTTATCCAGTTCCTTCACTAGCTGAAGTGTATAATCTGCTTTCTGTTCACCAATCAGGACTAAAATATATTTATAAAGATCTCTTTTATCTGAAAAGTACTGGTAAAAACTTCCTTTGGCTATATCCGCTTTTTCCACTATTCTGGTAATACTTGCCCGGTGAAAACTATGTTCTGCAAACTCATCTATAGCTGCCTCTATTACTCTTTCTTTTTTTTCTTCTGGTAAATTGAAAAAGGTTGATCTCGGAATTGTTAACCCTCCCTCCCGATTATGAATCTATAGTCATATGACTTATTGGTCATATTATATCCCTGTAAAGTAAGTTTGTCAACAATTTTTTGACTTTTTTTTAAATTTAAGTTATATTAAAGATGTAGACTGGGGAGGGATTGAGATGTGTGGTAGGTACCAGCTCAATGTTAATCTTGAGGATTTACTGGAAAGATATTTTATAAACATGACAGAGATCCAACTTACAGCACGGGAGGAAATTTTCCCTTCACAGAAGGTACCTGTTGTTATCAATGAAGGTGAAAACCAGTTAAAATTGTTTAAGTGGGGCTTTGCTCCTTCCTTTAGCAAAAGAGATATTATTAATGCCAGAGGGGAAACTGTCGCCAGCAAACCAACATTCCGGGAATCGTTCCAAAAAAGAAGGTGTCTAATCCCGGCTACTGCCTTTTTTGAATGGCAGAATGCAGGGAATAAAAAGATCAAGTACAGGATTCAGTTAAAAAGTGAGGAGATTTTTTCCCTGGCTGGAATCTATAATACTTTCAATAACAATGGGAATCACGAAGAATCTTTTACAATAATTACTACTTCTGCTCCGGGGAAAGTTGCTAATATTCATGACCGGGTACCTGTTATAATCAGCAGAGAAGTAGAACGAGAATGGTTAAATAATAACTATCAGGATATTGATGAAATCAAGAACTATTTAAATACACTACCAGCAGAAGAATTTGTCTTCGATACAGAAAAAAATAAGAATTTAACTCAAAAAAAATTTGACTTTTAAATTTAAATATATTATAATAAATTTTGTCGTTAAAGATAAACCAACTGGGGCCCATAGCTCAGTCTGGTCAGAGCAATCGGCTCATAACCGATTGGTCCTAGGTTCGAATCCTAGTGGGCCCACCATATAATTTAATTTACATATTTTGAATTTTAAAGGACAGCCGCTAAGCTGCCCTTTTTTAATATAATTTTTTATTCTGTCTCTTTATTCTCTTTCTGGACTTTTTTCGCCAGTTTCTTCTCGGATTCTTCTATAATATCTTTGAGAGAGGCTTTTCCCAGCTCCCCCGCTTCAGCAGCCGGCGAACCCATCTGAACCTGGTCACTAAAACGACCCACCTGCTGGGCAACATCTGCCTCACTGGCCTGATAAATTATGGACAACTTCCATTTACTATTATTTACAGGAAGTGATAACACTATTAATCTTTCTGACGGTATAATATAGCCATAACCGAAATTGATACTGTATAAAGTACGATCATCTCAAACAGGGTATCATAACCCCGGTAGTTTACAACAACAGCACTGACAATATTATGAGAGCCCACCTCTTCTTCACTCTTTTCCAGATAATGATGTGTGACCCTGTTATTATCCGGAACCAGAGGGCTCCCGAACTGGGGCATATCAACAACAATAAAGGCCATGATTACACCCAGGGTTAAGATAATCACAAGTGCAGCAGTATTTTTAACCATTTTACCACCTCTGAGTTCTGCTGATCAGCGCAATTAACATAATAGAAATTACTATACCGATTATAGCCTCGGTTATAGCCAGATCAGGGGCCTTCAACTGCTGCCAGATAATAGCCATTATCAGACTATATATCCCAAATATTACCACCGCCGCCAGTAGGTCCTTAATCCTGGTGGCTATAATCGCACTACAAATTAATAATATTAATAAAAGTAAAGTTATTCCATTAATCAAGATTTCTCACATCCCTATCCTGGTCATCCAGTAGATAGCAAACGGTGTCTTTACAGAAGGGAATGTTTTTTTCCATAGCAGCATTGGAAATTGCAGATGCTGCGGTCGGGCTAGTTGTCCATAGAAACAGGAGTATTAATATTAATTTTACCGATACCACTGAAAAACCATTATAAATTATCAAACCAAGGATAATTAGACCCAACCCCAGGGTATCACACTTGGTAGGGGCATGAATCCGGGTATAGGTATCGGGAAACCTGATTAGACCAACTGTTCCTACAATGAAAAAAAACACTCCCACAAAAACAAGCAGACCAACGATATAAACCAATCTAATCACTCCTATTTACCGGGAAACTCCCTTCTCCGGAATTAAAATAGTTTCCTTCTCCTTTTATATTTAGCAACTGTGACTGTCACTATGAAGCTAACCAGAGCATAAACAATAGCAACATCCAGATAAGAACTACTATTGAAGATAGAAGAAAAAAGACTGAGAATTACGATTACTTTTGTCCCAATAGTGTTTGCAACCAGTATTCTA
>JADQBU010000383.1 GCA_016278435.1 Halanaerobiales bacterium | reverse complement strand
ATTTCTGGAAGCACGTGAAGCTTATGAAAGAGCAAGAAACCGCCTGGAGGAGATTAACCACAACCGTCAGAAAATATATGTATTTTTGCGTAAGGAAGAAAACCCGGAATCTGAAAAGATAATTCAGATCAGAAATTATCTGGAAATACAGCGGGGAAATATCGAGAAACAGGAAGAACGGGTAAAGGTCAAGATTGACAATCTGCAGGAGTGTCAGCAAGAACTCTTGCTGAAGAGGAAAAATAGGCAGGTACTGGAAAAACTCCGTGAGAAAGAATTTGATAATTTTCGTAAAGAGTTCCTTTTAAAACAGCAGAAAGAACTGGATGAGATAGGGATTAAAAAATACGGGGGTTAATACATTGAAAAAATATATTTATATATTTATACTGCTTGTAATCCTTTTTACTGGAGTCTTGATGCTAAATAAATTTGGAATAGTTTCCTTAAAGGCCCTGGGTGAAAAAGCCTTAACAAATACCCCTTTTCTGAAGGAGTATGTGCAGACTGAGAAAGCCTATAATCAGATTGAGGGAAATTATCAAACATTAAAAGATGAAAATCAGATGATAAAGCAGGAGAATAGCCAGTTAAAAAATGAACTAGACAAAGCCCAGAAGAAAATCACAGAACAGGAAACTGCCATTCAGAAGCTGGAAGATGAGCTAAAGGCATTAAAAAATGAAAAGCTTTCTGAAAAAGAAAAAATGGATAAGCTTGTTGCCATTTATTCTGAGATGGACCCGGAAAAAGCAGCCCAGATATTCTCTGTTCTGGAAGAGGACCTGGCCCGGGAGTTTCTCCTGAATCTGAAAGGAGAACAGGCTGCGGCTATTCTGGGGAATTTACCACCGGAAAAAGCAGCCCAGTTGTCTATATCTCTCAGATAACCGGTCCAGTAGGACTGGATTTATATAAATAAGTTCCGCAGGAGGCAAGTACTTAAAGCGAGGGGGGAGGTGATTAATATAAATGCAGTAGAATTACTCAGTTTAATATCTGATACAAAGAGAGGATCACCCGAAAAAGCGATGAAAAAGGGGAAAGTTTCGGGTAATACTAGTTTTAAAGCGGTTCTCTTTTCAAAACAAATGATATTGAGGTTACTGCAGTTAACTCCAGATAAATTCGAGCAGGCAGTCAAAAAAATGGATATCAAGAAATTCAAAGAAGCCCTTGCCGGAATACCGATGATCCAGTTAATAAAATCAAGCAATCTTAAAGCAGAACTGGCAGGAAATATCCTCACTAATCTTGAATCACTGGGTAGATTAAATGGGCCTGAATTTAAGGAGATTAAAAGACTACTAAGCAGGTTTTCTGTAAATAAAAATTCCAGAAAGAGCCTATATACTCCTGACTGTCCTGTCAAAATTCAAAAACAGGGACAAACTGAAAAACAAAATACAGATCAGAGTAATATCGGGATAAAGGGTACTGATAGTAGTCTTGATACTTCTATTAAACAGGGGATAAAGCCAAACAAAACAGCTGATCAGAAAGTTAATATTAAATTAAATGAGGAATCAGTAATGGTAGAAAGGGCGGATAAGCGGCTGTCTAATAAAAAGGAAAGTATTACAAAAGAAAATAGAGTAGACCGAAAGATCCAACGCTCTGAAATTCAGATTAGTAAAGGTAAAGAGGATAACACTAATACTGCTAAAATAGTAAAACAGGAGACCCAGCATACTTTCCAGAAAGAGGAGGACCAGGTTCTAAAGAGTACTACAACTGTAGTCCGAGTCACTGAAGAAAAAACTGAGAAGGCCAGTATGAAATTAACAACACTGGTTAACAAACATAACAACAAAAAAATAGATCTGGTAGGGATAAAAGAGAAAAGCCCGGATAATGATTCCCGGAGATTACAGTTTATAAAGTCAGAAAATATAAAAGACACACAGGGAGAAATTGTGAAACCCGCTGATCTGGCTAGTAACCAGGAAAGCATTAAAGCAGAGGACCAGAAAGACTACAAAATCCAGAGACTGACTATAATAGAGCATGATTTTGAACCTGATTTACAACCCGGACGAGAAAATACATCCATAAGGCAAAATTATAGTAATAGAAACAGGGTTAATCCGGAAAATATATTTAAACAGATCAATGAACAGGTAAAATTAGCAAACCGGCCGGGTAAAAAGGAAATGGAGATTAAACTGGAACCTGATTTTTTGGGTAAGATTAAAATTAAACTGGAAGTAGAGGGTGGTAAGTTAAATGCCCGTTTTCTGGTAGAAAACAATTTTGTTAAACATCATCTTGAAAACAATCTGAACACTTTAAAAGTTAATCTCGTTAAACAGGGATTTAATACAGACCAGATCAATGTTGAAACAGATAATAATAGCTCAGGATTTCATAATAAACAGCAGTTTGACCAGAATGATTCCGGGTATCAACAGAGACATCAGAATAGTCGGGACAACGGCTATAATAAGGGTAATTTCCCCGGTTTTGCAGATGAAATAGATATAGAGACCGGAACAGGATTAAACCTGACAGCAGGTGAAATAAAACAGTTAAATCCTGTGGAACACTGGAGGATTTATAACAGTTATTACTACCGGCAGATGAATATTCTGGCTTAATTAAGGAGGTGAGGATGTGAGTTCAGGGGTTAATGGTATTACAAGTAATACGGATACTGGTAATAATACACAGATTACAAACACCGCCAATAATATGCTGGACAAAGATGCTTTTTTCAAACTTTTAATTACCCAGCTCCAGAATCAAGATCCATTAAATCCCATGAAAGATAGGGAGTTTATTGCCCAGATGGCCCAGTTTAGTTCACTTGAACAGATGCAGAATATGAATAAAAACATGAAAGAGTTTTTACAGATAAAGTCCCTGGCTGAAGGGGCATCACTTATTGGAAAGACTGTTGAAAAAGTTATTAAAGATGAAGATAAAGGGGAAGAAGAAGTCATAGAAGGTAAAGTTACAAGGGTGATTTTTGAAGATGGTAATAGTTATGTTGAATTAGATGGTGAACAAAAGTTAGATATTAAAGACATAAGCGCTATATACTGATATTAAGGCTGGAGGTGTTTTTAAATGGTTGATAACAGAGTAATAATTAAACAGCCGATACAGCCCAGAAGAACTGATTATACGCAGCAAAATCAGGAGAGAAAGACAGGTAAATCCTCATTCAAGGATATTTTCACCCGGAAACTAAAGGAACAGCCGGAAATTAAGTTTTCAAGACACGCTCAAAACCGGTTGGTATCCAGAAAGATCAAGGTAAGTGAGAAAGAGTTAAATCGTTTAAAGAGTGGAATTGAAAAGGCAGAAGACAAGGGTGCTAAAGATTCTTTGATAATTGTTAATGGAGTTGCTTATGTAGTCAGTGTAGAAAATAAGACAGTTATTACAGCAATAGATAATAAGAATATCAAGGAAAATGTCTTCACTAATATTGATAGTGCTGTAATCATGTAAGTTCAAGATAAAATATAACTGGAAATGGGCTGGACCTTAGCAGGAGGCCCTGAGAACACTACTGACTGTAGTGGGAACCAGTTAAATCCTGAAGGAGGTTAATTAAAAATGATGCGTTCGATGTATGCCAGTGTATCTGGCCTGAAGGTTCATCAGGAGATGATGGATGTTATTGGAAATAATATTTCCAATATAAATACGATTGCCTATAAGAGTAGTAGAATTACATTTAAAGAAATGTTAACTCAGACACTGAAAGGAGCCAGTGCTCCTCAGGAAGGGGAAGGTAAAGGTGGTACCAATCCCATGCAGATAGGTCTGGGGGTTTCAACTGGTAGTA
>JADQBU010000088.1 GCA_016278435.1 Halanaerobiales bacterium | reverse complement strand
CAAATTAACAGAAGCTGTTACATGGTTTGCTGTTCACTTTTCAAGGTTCTGCTGTTACTGCTTGTATCATGTGCAGCGTTTTTAATTTTATCATCTACAAGAGTTCTTGTCAAGTCATTTTTTTAGATTAAAATTTACACAAAAACTCTTTAAGCGACATTTTTCATTTTACCATTTTTGTCACAGCTTGTCAAGAACTTTTTTTCCTATTTATTCTTGGCTTTTCGCAGCGACATTTAATATCTTAACATTTTTCGCCACTGTCTGTCAAGTGCTTTTTTCTCATTTGCTTCCTTGATTTTTTTCAGCGACAGTCTGTATCTTATCATTTTCCGCTACTGTCTGTCAAGTACTTTTTTTCTTGCTTTTTTACTCGACATTTTTTAGCAACATTGCTTATTTTAACATCTTATAAACAAGCTGTCAAGTAATTTTTTAGTTAAATCAATCAACCCGTCAATCAATACTCTCCCGAATAATACCACCACCTATAACCAGATCCTTATCGTAAAATACAACCGATTGACCTGGAGTAACAGCACGTTGTTTTTCTGTAAATAGGATTCTTACTGTATCCTCTTCCGCTGGATAGATGGTACCAACAACTTCCGGCGAATTATATCTTATTTTCACAGATAATTCCCGGGGTTCCTTAAGTTTCTCCACCGCAATCCAATTTAACTGTTCAGCGATAAGTCCCTTACTGAAAACACTTTCATCCCGCCCGACGACAACTGCATTTCTTTCACGGTCCAGCTTTACTACATAAACTGGATAGGGCAGAGATATACCCAGTCCTCTTCTCTGTCCAATCGTATAATAATGTAAACCCCTGTGTTCTCCCAACTTGTTTCCTTCTAAGTCAAGTATCAGCCCAGGCTCTGACAGTTCGGTATAATTATCATCAAGAAAACGAACATAATCATCATCAGGCACAAAACATATTTCCTGGCTTTCTTTTTTATTATAAATCCTTAGACCCCACTCCCGGGCCATATTTCTAACCTCTTTTTTTATATAATCACCCAGAGGCATTAAGGTATGTGCAAGTTGAAACTGGTTCAATCCATATAACATATATGTCTGATCTTTATATTTATCTACTGCTTTCTTGAGTAAGTGTCTTTGACCAGCACCAGAATTATGCTCAATTACAGCATAATGACCTGTTGCTATATAATCACAATCTATTTCCAGTGCTTTCTTTAGTAAACTCTTGAATTTAATTTCATTATTGCAGATTACACAGGGATTTGGTGTTCTGGCCCTACTGTACTCCTGGACAAAGTTATCTATTACCTTTTCCTGAAAGACCTCTTTTAAATTAAGGGTATAATGTGGTATATCAATCTTGTGGGCCACTCTTCTGGCATCTTCGATCGAGGATAGGGAACAACAGCCCCCTTCTTCCTCAGAAGGCTGCTCATAGTCAGGAAAAATCTCCATCGTACCCCCGATCACTTCATAACCACTTTTTTGAAGTAGAACTGCAGCTACAGAACTATCAACACCACCGCTCATTGCAATCATCACGCGTTTCATTTTATCCATTCCCTTATTGAAGAACTATTATTAATAAATATTTTTAAGCATTACTTTCTTCACTTACATTATTTTCTTTGTCCTTTTCATTTAAATAATCATTTATAGCATCCTGCAGGGCATCTGCGGCAAGATTCGAACAGTGTAATTTTTCTGATGGTAAACCATCGAGTTTTTCAGCTACCATTTTATTACTGATCTTTAAAGCTTCTTCTAAATCTTTTCCCTTGGCCATTTCAGTTACCATACTGCTGGTAGCTATTGCTGCTCCACAGCCAAATGTTTTAAATTTGATATCTTCAATTTTATTATCCTTGATCTTCAGGTAAATCTTCATTATATCCCCACAGACCGGATTACCTACCTGTCCAACAGCATCCGGGTTTTCTATTTCACCCATATTTCTTGGATTATTGAAGTGATCCATAACTTTATCAGAATACATATTTAATATCCCCCTTCTCCTGTATGATTTATTCAATCATCACCCTTCATATAGTGGTGACATCATCCGTAGTTTATCAATAACACCCGGTATCAGTTCCAGGAAGCGTTCTACTTCTTCCATAGTATTACCGGCACCCAGTGATAGTCTCAGGGAACCGTGAGCTACCTCATGTTCAAGACCAATAGCCAGTAAAACATGAGATGGATCAAGTGAACCGGAAGTACAGGCTGAACCACTGGAGGCAGCAACTCCGTTCATATCCAGGTTTAATAGAATAGATTCACCTTCGATGTAGCGGAAACATACATTCACATTTCCGGGAAGTCTCTTATCACCACGAGGACCGTTCAAGATTACTTCATCAATATTATCTTCGATTCCTTCTATTAATCTGTCCCTCATTTCGGCCATTTTTTTGCTCTTTTCCTCCATATTTTCTGCTGCCAGCTCTGCTGCCTTACCAAGCCCAACAATTCCGGGTACATTCTCAGTACTTGCCCGGCGTTTTCTCTCCTGGGCTCCACCTGACATCTGGGGAATTAATTTAACTCCCTTTCTGACATAAAGAGCCCCTACCCCTTTGGGTCCATTCAACTTATGGGCAGATAGAGAGAGTAAATCGATATTCATTTCATTAACATCGATCGGTATTTTCCCTACTGCCTGCACGGCATCTGTATGAAAATATATATTATGTTCTCTTGCTATTGCGCCGATCTCAGCTACCGGTTCTATAGTTCCAATTTCATTATTAGCCATCATAATGGTAATTAAAATAGTATCATCCCGGATAGCATCTTCTACATCTTCCGGGTTAACAAATCCATTTTCATCAACCGGTAGGTAAGTTACTTCAAAACCCAGATTCTTCTCCAGATATTCACAGGAATGAAGAACCGCATGATGTTCTATACTTGAAGTAATAATATGTTTGCCCTTTTTCTTCCGGGCCATAGCCACACCTTTAATGGCCAGATTATCGGCCTCGGTACCCCCACTTGTAAAGATAATTTCTCTTTCATCATCAGAACCGATTATTGAAGCAACTTTTTCCCGGGCTTCAGCAATAGCCCCGGCTGTTTCCTGAGCTTCCTTATAAATACTGGAAGGATTCCCGAACTTTTCAGTAAAATAAGGCTTCATAGCTTCGAAAACTTCTTCTGAAACGGGTGTAGTTGCCGCATTATCGAAATATATTCTTTCCACAGTATCACCCCTTACTTTTAATTCTCCTTATTATTATGGTTTGCCATTGATTCCTTTTTTAAATCATTTAAAGTCATAGAATCAAGCAAATCATTAACACTATCCCTTATTTTTTCCCATAAACCATGAGCTACACAATCACCCTGATTTTCGCAGGGTCCCTGACTATCCATCACACATTCTGCTGGTGCAATTGGACCCTCCAGTACACGTAAAATATCCCCAACAATAATCTCATCAGGAGGATGGTTTAACATATAACCACCATGTGCCCCCCTGATACTTTTAACAAGTCCCGACCTTCTTAAGCCGGAAAATAATTGTTCCAGATATTGTTCAGATATATTCTGCCGTTCAGATATCTCACGTAGTGGAATAGGACCTGAATTTTGATTTTCCGCCAGATCTATCATGGCTCGCAGCCCATATCTTCCTCTTGTCGATATCTTCATAAACCCACCCCGCTTAAACTTGAGTATTCTTATCAACTTTACAATATTATTCTAACATAGATAATTTCAGCTGTCAACCGGGGTTTTTATTAAATTAATTTATAAAATAAGGGACCAATAAAAAATTATAAATATAATTCCTTTAGTTTATTAATAGTTACCCTGTTGCCTGTCTTCT